>DPYD01000045.1 GCA_003545515.1 Candidatus Kaiserbacteria bacterium
ATATTCGTTCGCGATCTCGGCAAAACGTTCCATGTCTGCATCCGATTGGTAGTAGCCGACTTTCAAAATGAATTTCTTGTCCTTTATACTGTCTCGTATCCCTTTCGCTATTTTTTCTGTCACATCAAGGTTGTAGCAGATCAACCCTTCATTGCCGATATTCGGGCATGAGAGATTCGTCTCAAGTACATGAGCCCCCGTTTCGTTGGATAAGCGCGCGGCGAGAACATAGTCGTCTATAAGCTCCTGCTGTGTTTGATTCGGTTTGACCGTACCCATAAAACTCAAGACGAGCACCTGCCCTTTCCCGGCCGATTGAACGGCTTTTTTTGCATCTTCTTGCCATACTGCCGCCGGCTTTGATGGTACGCCAAACGAGTTAGTGATGGATAGAGGTTCCGCATACGTCGTGTCCGCGACGAGTGGCTTCTTGAGCACCTCGAGCGTAAGATCGCCTTCCGGGTGTATTGCGAGTACGTTCGGGAAAGGATGGCAGGGGAAAGCGTCGCTCCTCACTGTTTTATAGACGCAGATATCGAACCCTTTCTCAAAAGCGGCTTTGCAGAATTTGCTGTTCAAGAGCGGCCCTGCGGGGATACCGAACGGAGCATACACGTTGTGCCCTAAAAAATCTGCTTTCGGTTCACCCTTTTGTGCAAACACTCTTTCATCGGCGAAAGCGCCAAACGGACCCGCATTATAATTCTCCTCGTATGACTTTGTAGGATCGTAAAACGGTGCTTGGAGCATGGGCGCAGTATAGCGCGCCTTGAGACCGTAACTCAAGAATCTTCATTCAACAGCCCCGCAACGGCAACGTGATTTCTTCCTCCGTTGCCTTTTGAATCATAGAGGGCTTCGTCGGCCTTTTTATACAATCGCTCAACGCCTCTGGGTCCTGTTGTCTCCGCCACACCAATGCTGACCGTCACTTTTATTTTATTGCCGTCGAAAAGAACGACCTCTGCGGACTCAACTTCTCTTCGAATTTCTTCCGCTTTTCCGATCGCTTCATTTCCGGCATTTTCAAGACAAACGGCAAACTCATCCCCCGCCCATCGAGCCGTGAGATCCGAATCACGACGAACATGTCTTTTGATAGCATCGGCTACAAGACGCAACACTTTATCTCCCACTGGATGACCATGCGTGTCATTCACGGATTTAAAACGATCAACATCAATAAGAAGAAATGAAACCCGCTCCAAAGAATCTCCGATCCTCCTTTTTCGAAAGCGTTGCAAAAGTTCTTTCATCCTCTCTTCAAAAGCCTCACGCTTTAGGAGCCCTGTGAGTGCATCAACATTTGCGCGCCTCTCCAATTCTTGCATATGAGCTGTATGTTGCTCATGTTGATTTGTTAGCGCCATCCCAGCAGACGGATCGTCTTCATAATCCGGCCTCTGTAGCGGCCTTATCTCTTCCAGCATGGAATATAGTATACTCGCTATCGTCTTTGCGCTTAATCTTTCGAGCTATTTCATCTTCACTCCCTTGAAAGCTCGACCCTTACGAGCCATTTGGTCCACAAATTGTCCGGTTTTGTTGTCAACCTTGGTCCAACGTTTATTTTGCGGAGAAAGAACCTGCGAGCGGCTCTTCACCTTCCCTTTCCGTCCTTTCCCCTTTTGAGCGTTTCTTGCCATAACCAATTACAACCCGATCGCCTGCATAGCATTTCCCCAACTGTTTCCAACGCCGAAATAGTAACCTATTGCAATGCCTACAGAGAGTAGAATAATTGTTTTAATAAATCCCATACCCTCTTAGTGTATCAGACGGTTTTCAATACTAAGGTAATTATCCACCGACTGGCGCATTCAGACCGGATTGCCAAACATGTATAAATTCAAACTGATGAAGAAGGCCTATGACATTTAGTGCTAGGTTGTCGCGTATAGAATAGCCGACAAAAACTTCCATACCAATTCCGAGAACTATAACGGTGAAAATCGGCCACTTCCACGCCATGAGAAATCCGACGACCATCGCTATCGTATCCATAACAGAATTGATAATGCTGTCGCCTATGTATCCTTGTGCGAGCGCCTGTTGGCGATAATGCTCTATAACAATCGGAGTGTTCTCAAACACTTCCCAACCAATTTCTATACCAAGCGCCAAGAGAAAACGTATTCCGATAGATAGGCGCGGAAAGAAAAACCACAGACCGAGATAAAAAAGAAAACCATGGATGATGTGCGAGAAGGTATACCAATCCGTGAGATGTTGTGAGTTTCCAGAGCTCAAAACTACCCCTTCCCACACTTTTATGTAGTCACACTCGCAAATTGACGGCTGACCCAAGATATACAACACGAACACTTGCAAAACAACAAGCGCTAGAGCGCCGAATATAACCCGACTCATAATCTGTTAGTTTAACAGATACTTCTTGAGAAAACGTATGGGGGAAGAACAAGGTAAGCCCGTTTGAGATTGAAGCACAATGCTACTCATTCACTTCTCTTCGAGATCGAGGCAGACGGAGTTTATGCAATACCGTTTACCTGTTTGTGTTGGTCCGTCAAACATATGTCCTAAATGCGAGCCACATCGAGCGCAAGTAATTTCTGTACGCTCCATGCTGTGTGACGTATCATGATGAGATTCCACCGCCCCGGGAAGAGCGTCCTCAAAGGATGGCCAGCCCGTCCCGGAATCAAATTTCGCATCTGAGGAGAATAAAGGATTATCACATGCGGCACAGGTATATGTGCCGCCTGCCTTCTCATGTAGATATTTGCCAGTGAATGCCATTTCAGTACCTTTCTCACGTAGAATGCGGTACTGTTTCGGTGTCAGTACTTTCTTCCAACCCTCCTCCGATTCCGGCATTGGATGTTTCGTCATATGTAAATAATATCACTACGTCCTTCAGGATTGTCGTTTTGCTCGCGAGCGATCTATTTCTGTAAGTTGTTGTTTGCGCAAACGGACACTAGTGGGAGTGATCTCCAAATACTCGTCTCCAGCCATAACCTCTAGGCCTCTTTCTATCGTTAGCTCATAGGGCGGAGTAAGCACTATGGCCTCGTCTGAAGCACTGGCACGCACGTTTGTAAGGTTTTTCCCCTTAGTCGGATTTACCGACATCTCTTCACCTTTAGCGGTATTACCTATAACCATACCCTCGTACACTTCCGTTGCCGGTGCAATGTACAACACTCCGCGTTCTTGCAGATTCCACAGAGCATACCCGAGGGCCTTACCGCTTGTCATTGAGATCATGGAACCAACCCCGCGTTTCTTTATCTCACCAGCGTGAGCGCGGAAACCGATAACGCGCGACGAAAGTATTCCCTCACCTTTCGTATCTAAGACAAATTGGCTTCTGTAACCTAAAAGACCGCGGGTCGGTCCTTCGAAAATAAGACGCACCTGATTCTCATGCACCTTGAGATCCTTCATGACAAACTTGCGCGCGCCGAGCCGTTCAATGATAGAGCCCTGATACGTATTTGGAGTATCCACTACTACTTCTTCATATGGTTCCAGCGTTTTCCCTTCCGTATCTTTCTGGAAAATGACCTGCGGCTCTGATACTTGCATCTCGTACCCTTCGCGCCGCATATTTTCCAACAAGATAGCAATATGTAATTCGCCGCGGCCGGAAACCCTGAATGTGTCTCCTGCTTGCCGTGAGCTTGCTTGCCCTGAGGAATTCGAAGGGGTTGAATCGGAATCGAACTCGACGCGCAGACCGACGTTCACTTCAAGCTCACGTTCCAAGCGTTCACGAATCTGTCGCGAAGTGACATATTTTCCCTCTCTGCCGGCGAATGGCGAGCTGTTAACGAGGAAATTGAGCGTAATAGTCGGTTCATCAACGTGGATAGCGGGAAGCGGTTCCGCATCCTTATTAGCAGTAATTGTTTCTCCAATGTAAATATCCGGAAGACCCGCAACAATGACAATATCGCCACTTTCAACTTTCGCAGTATCAACTCTCTGAAGGCCCTTGAAGGTGAATAATTTCGTTATCTTTCCGGTACGTGTTTCTCCTGCTTTTTTTATATATACTGCATCACCGGTATGAAGTACTCCATCGTACACGCGTGCGATAGCCAGGCGACCTAGGAAACTGTCATACGCGAGGTTAAATGGTTGTAAACTCGCGAGTTTTTCCGCAGAAGTTCCAACAGAAGCCGGTGGTACATGTTTAATAATAGTATCCAAAAGTGGCGTCAGATCTTTGGAGTCGTCCGATAATTTCAACTTCGCTATACCCTGCTTTCCTATCGTATATACAACCGGAAAATCGCACTGCTCATTGGATGCGCCGAGCTCAAGAAACAGCTCCAACACCTGCTCTTCCGCCAATTCCGGATTTGCCGCTGGTTTGTCAATTTTATTTATAACAACGATTGGTTTCAGACCAAGTTCCAGAGATTTTTTGAGGACAAAGCGCGTCTGCGGCATTGGACCTTCCTGCGCATCAACCACCAGTAGAACAGAATCAATTGAGCGAAGTACGCGTTCTACTTCTGAACCGAAATCCGCGTGCCCGGGTGTGTCTACTAGGTTAATTTTTGTTTCCTTATACGGAATAGAGGCATTCTTGGAATAAATTGTTATACCACGCTCTAACTCTAAAGTATTCGAATCCATGGATACGCCTTCCTCCGCGACACCCGTTTGCCGTAAGAGCGCGTCGGTTAGAGTTGTTTTTCCGTGGTCAACATGTGCGATTATTGCGATGTTACGTATTTCCATACCGTTTAAAATAAAAAACTCCGAGTCGGAGATTTGACTTACTATACGCTAATTTTGGAGAAAAGCTATAGCTGATCGGCAAAATAATCATGTATGGCTGGCGGAATCTCTGTTGGTGTATTAACGATGCAAAATGGATTGCCTTTTTTCAATATTTCGTGTGAATGCCAGCCCCACGAGACGCCTATCGAGCCAACGTTCATACTGTTCGCCTCCCGCATATCTCCCAAACTGTCTGTAACAAAGACGCACTCCGAAGCAGATGTCGCGTATTTCTCGAACACCATTCGTATCTTTTCTGTTTTATGCGTATGCACATCGTTTCCCATCACTTCTGAAAAATAGCGACCGAGATGATACTTTTCTAGGAAACCCTGAATTGGGCTCGTTATGGTAGAAGATATTACGATAAGGACATACTCTTTCGATAATGTTTCAATTATTTGATCCATTCCAGTGAATGGTTGCGCCTCTTTCTCAAAAGCGGGTACATATTCAGCGAACCAATCGAGGTCGTGTCGACATTCGACGTGATTTCCGGGAAGCGATTCCCACTTCCAATCATTAACATTCCCCTCGAACGCGCGATTATATTCACTACTCGTAATACGCGTACACATCTTTTGTGATACGGATAGCGCAGTGGCATATGAATCGGCGATGACTCCGTCAAAATCAAACAGGATAAATCTCTTACGCGGCATAACTCATTAGCTTATCTGATTTGCCTAATCGTACGCGGCGGCGCATGTAGAACTTGCGGATTTCCTCGACAACAATGACGGAAAAGGCGATTGAAACTATGAGAATCCATTCGGAGAGTGTAAGTGCTGAAGTATAAAGTACCTTTTGGAGCGGCGGCAGATACACAGCAAGTAATTGCAAACAAATAACGATAAATGTCGCCCCAACGAGAAACCTGTTGGAGAAAGGATTCATGGTGAAGAGCGATTCGCTTTCAGAACGACAGTTCCATGCATTGAACCACTGAAAAACCGCAAGTGTCGTGAGCGATATTGTAAGAGCTTTCGTGAGATTGTCACCATACAAGCTGAAAAGATACAGGGTGCCAGCCGCCATAGTGACGGCCATCAATGGGATCCGATGAGCCATAAGAGCATCAATAAGATATTTCCTCGGATGCTCAAAAGTGCCTTTGAGAAGACCTTTTTCTTTCGGCTCCATCGCAAGCGATACATCAAGGAATGGATCGGTAACAAAATTGAGCCAGATTATCTGAGAAGGAAGAAGGGGCAGGGGGAGTGCTAAAAGAAGTGCTCCAATAAGAACAAAGATTTCGCTTGCATTAGTAGAAAAAAGATAAAGAATGACTTTCTTAATCGCCTTATAGATACCCCGTCCCTCCTCGATGGCGGAGACGATAGAGCCAAAATTGTCGTCGAGAAGAACGATGTCGGACGCTTCTTTTGCAACTTCTGTGCCAATTCCCCCCATGGCAACTCCGAGATCCGCCGCGACCAAGGACGGAGCATCATTGACCCCGTCCCCCGTCATCGCAATAATAAGCCCAGTGCTTTTATATGCTTTGATAATGCGTAGTTTGTGCTCCGGTGTCATACGCGCAAAAACACTGATGTTTCCTATTCTTTCGGTAAGCTGATAATCAGAAAGTTCATTCATTTCGTCTCCCGTTATGACGTCCTCTCCGTCATGAAAAATACCCGCCTCGGAAGCAATAGCCAGAGCCGTCACCTTATGGTCCCCCGTTATCATAACGACTTTAACTCCTGCATCGAGAGCTTTGCGCATAGCATCAGGCACTTCTGGACGAAGTCCGTCTTTCATCCCCAAAAAACCCACAAACGTAAGGCCTCTTACATCATCCGTAGAAAGCAGATCGCCTGAATGGTACTTTTCAGCGAGCGCTACGGTACGTAAGCCCTTTTCAGATAGTTTTAAGAAACGAGACTCCAATTCCGTGCGCTCTTGTTCCAAAAGCGAGTGAGGGAAGTCGTCGCGATACACGGTATCGCAATAGGCAAGAATGATTTCCGGGGCACCTGCAACCATCAGTACGTTCTTGTCGTGTGCCTGACGAAGAACGGCGTGATACTTTACGCTTGAATCGAACGGTAACTCGGACAGAAGGGGTGTATTTTTCTCCACATCGTCTTTATGAAATCCCAACTTCTGTCCAAAAACCTGGAGTGCGGCTTCTGTTGGATCTCCTGCTACACGCCAACGCGATAGTTCTTCAGAAAACATAGCGCGAGCGTTCGCGGTTGAAGCGGCAATCTCGCCAAGACGCATGAGACCGAGGTGCTCCGTCGGAGCGACAAGAACCCCCGCAATGCGTACTTCCCCTTTCGGCTCGTAACCGACTCCTGATATGTCATAGAGTTTCCCGCCAACATACGCCTTTTCAACTATGATCTCGTTCTTTGTCAGAGTCCCCGTTTTATCAATGGCGATGACGCGCGCTTGGCCTAGCGCCTCGACCGCTTGAAGTCTTTTCACCAATGCGTTCTTTTTTCCCATGCGCCAAACGCCCGTCGCGAGAACCAGCGTCAACACGATGGGAAGCCCTTCGGGGATAGCTGATACGGCGAGTGCCACAGCTGTCGTGAACATCCGCTCAGCTGAGTATCCGGCCGCCATTCCGAAAACAAAGAGAAAGGCGCTAACTCCAAACACTACGATTATGATGAGGCGTGAGAGATACCGTATATTTGTGGCTAACGGAATTTCAGCGACAGAACCGGCTACCTCCTCTGCTATCCTTCCGATGACGGTTCTCGAACCTGTCGCGACTACTACCGCTTTCCCATTGCCGGCAACGATGTAGGTTCCTTTAAAAACCATGTTTACCTGCTCCGAGGGCGACAGGTTCGGTTCAAATAACGGTTCGCTTGATTTGGCAACCGGCACCGATTCTCCTGTAAGAGATGCCTCATCCACCGTAAGAGAATGCGAAAGAATTATCCGCGCATCCGCCGGAATCTTTTCCCCTTCCTGTAGAATAACAATGTCGCCCTCGACCACTTCTTTGTCCGGCACGATGAACTCCTTGTCGCCGCGTACGACCTCTGCGTTCGTCTCGACGAATGTCTTTAAAGCTCGAATGGTATTTTGAGCGCGCCCTTCCTGCACAGTACCTACAATCGAATTCAATATGAGAACGGCAACAATGATCGCGCCGTCAGCGATCTGCCCCATGGCAAAAACGATTGCTCCCGCACCGAGGAGAACATAGATAAGAGGGCTCTTAAACTGTCTCAAAAAAAGTAGTGCGAGATTCTCCGCTTTTGCTTCCGGCAATACGTTTAATCCGGAATCCTTAAGACGCCGCGCCGCCTCATCCGTATGCAATCCTTTCTCACTCGTATCAAGCGCGTGGAACACCTCCTTTATTTCTTGTGTATGCCAGGCGTCCAACATTGAGTACTATTGTACCCGATTTCTAACTTTATTCTGTTGTTTTGCAATAAAAAGGGACGAGAGAAAAGAATCTACCTCCCGTCGCGAGAAAATGTTGTAGCGCGCAAGACTTTTCTTCGTGTGCCCGACACGAATAGTGACACCATTGCGTAAAGTCCTAAAAAGCGCTTCGTCAGTAACATCATCGCCCAGAGATATCGGGAGGGTCCCCTTCGGAAGGCGCTTCAGCATCCATAAAGCGACAGATCCTTTATCCCACCGGGTATTCGGACGTATATTGAAAAGCATATGCCCTCCGACTACAGTGAGTTTCCCGCCCTTTACATACGTATCGAGTACTTTTGAGATGGCGGTAATTGCGTGTTTGCGGAAGCGCGGAGACACCATGCGATAATGTATCGATATCGTTAGATCCTTGTCCTCGAGACTCAATCCGAGAAATTGTTTTGATAGCGCTCTGCAGTCCCGCAGAATCATATCAAGTATTCTGCGGTTTGAAGTGGGAACGGGCACACTAAAATTTTTAGAGTTAAACTTCCATTCAAGACCGTGATTACCTCCATAAGAGAGCCCGCGAATACCCACGCGGCGTCGTACGTCTTTAAGGGCTCGTCCGGAAATAACTGCCACAAAAAATTGTTTTGCGCACGCAACGAGAAGCTTCTTTGTTCGCGCCCCTATCAGCGCTTTTCTGTGATCGCGGGTTATGGGAGAAAGCACGCCATCAAAATCAAGGAAAAGTGCAATGTGCTTCGCACTCGCAACTCGAGCGAGCACCTTTTTCCTACTCTCTCGCAAATTATGCATGACTCAGGCAAGATTCGCCACTGTTTTCAAAAATTCGGCCGACCAACGGTACACATTGCTGTCTCTCACGGCATTTCGCATTACCTTCATTCTCCTGTGTACCTCCGCTGGTGACATTGCGAGCGCCTTGGAAATTGCCTCCGCTACTTCCTCCGCGCTATAGGGATTGACGATAAGCGCACCTTTCAAATCACGTGCGGCGCCGGTGAACTGCGAGAGAATGAGAGTACCGTCTTCTTTGCTTCGCGCGGCTACGAACTCTTTCGCAACAAGGTTCATGCCGTCATGGAGCGACGTTACGAGGCAGAGATCTGCTGCAGCATACAAAGGATGGAGCTCCTCATGCGAGAAATGTTTTTTCTCGAAGTGGATGGGGCGCCAGTTTCCGTCCTCGAATTTTTTGTTTATGCGCCCTGCCTCCGCCGCGCATTCGTCGGCGTAGTCGCGATATTTCTTGCTTCCTTCGCGTGACGGCGAAGAAATCTGCAAAAATGTGAACTTACTGCGGTACTGCGGATTTGCATCAAGGAAAAATTCTATCGCTTTGAAGCGCTCGAGAATGCCCTTGGTGTAATCAAGTCGGTCTACGCCTAAACCTATATACTCTGTCTCTATGCCGAGATTTTTGAACGCGTTTTTATCGGGCGGCGTAGCTTTTTCTTCCGTGCCGCCGAGTGCGGGCGCGCCGTTCGTAAATGCGATGGATATCGGAAACGCTCGGACGTACGATGTGTGCTCATCGCGCGTAATGGAGAACTGCTCGAGATCAATGAGCGCCTCCACTTCCTTCCCGACAGTCTCAAGAAAGTTGTTGCAATGCTGCTGCGTATGGAACCCGATAAGATCCGCGCCTAGGATCCCCTCCAAAAGCTCTTTGCGCCACGGACAGATGGAGAATAATTCAGCCGAGGCCCATGGAATGTGCCAAAAGAATCCGACGCTCGCGTCAGGGCGAGCGTTCTTTAGCATCCTCGGCAAAAGCGCGAAATGGTAATCTTGGACGAGAATGATGGGATTTTGGAGATCCTTTATCTCCGCGAGGATAGTTTCGGCGAATTTTCCGTTAACGCGGCGATACGCCATCCAATCGTTCTTGCGGAACACCGGTCTTGTGTGCGCCATGTGCGAGAGAGGCCATAGAGCTTCGTTCGAGAATCCGACGTAAAACCCCTGCACGTCTTTCTGCGTCAGCCAAACACGCTTCAACGTATAACGCGGTTCTTCTGGCGGCACTTGCACTTTCCCCTGTGCATCAGCGACCTCACGATCGGCATTGCCGCTTCCGTGTGCCACCCATAAGCCGCCGCATGCTTCCATAACCGGCTCAAGCGCCGTTACCATGCCGCTCGCGGGCACCGACCACTTCGTCTCGTTGCCCACCTTTTCGTGCACATACGGCTCACGGTTGGATACGAGCACTATCGGCCGGTTTCTAAGATGTGCTTTTACGAATTCTTTCAGGCGCTCTGCGGTCCACGGCGTATCGAGCTTCTCGAGGCGCATGCGCGCTTCCTCGCTTGCGGCACTCCGCGCTTGCGACAAGCTCTTTGAGAGTTTGGCTATCTCACTTGCGAGCGGTTGAAAGAAAAATGAATGCTCAGTGACAACGCCTACAGTGCCGCTTCCTGCGCGCGTTCTTCGCACCGATTCCGCCAGCCGAGAGAGCGGCTTCACGATGACCCAGCGCACGATTGCCGCGATGACGATGGAGAAAAAGAGGATTTGCACCGCAAGACGAGTAAGATTATCCAACCAAATACGCGTTATGTATGTGTTAATGAAGTCGGCATTTTGCACGAGAAGTAGTGCCCCGACAACCCTTTGTTCTTCATGCAATGGTACTGCGAAAACATAAAAACTACCGTCACTACTTCGTACGAATTCTCCCCGCGATGAGTCGGCGTCCATGACGTTCGCCGCAAGAGTATTGCCGCGTATGCTAGCCGGAAGGTTTTCAGATACTGCGATTATTTCCCCCCGCGGATCCACCACAACAAGTCCGCGCAATCGTTCGTTATCGGTGAACCGGCCAACAGTTCTCTGCAATGTCTCGGCGGAGCCCGCAGAATACGCTGGCTCAATCGATTCTTTAAGACTGTCCGCAAGAAGGCGCGTGCGATACCCAAGGTCATTGGAAAGAGTAGCTTTTTCCTCGCGCACTTGTACAAAAGTAAACCCGAAGTTAACTACACTCAAAACAATAACAACGCCGGCAATTATCCAAAAGATGTGCTTCATGGATACTGTATGGTGAGAAAACGAGCGCTTGAAAGAAGTATGATTACTGCTCTCTTTTCCGCCGATGTCGGTGAATTCTCTATTTCTTCTGAATCAGCAAAGGATACCATTTTTGGGCCTTTTGCGCCATATGGATGAGCTTCTCTCTTTTTACTGGCGAGCGTTGTGCGAGAGTCCCGAAAGCTTGCTTTCGCATTTCCGAGCCGAGGAGCCAGAAATCGGCAAACGCCCTGCGGTCTCGAAAGAGCCGATTTATGACAAGAGCGCCCTTCCTCCGTAGAGGCCGCCAGAATCTCCGAGTTCGGCCATCTCGATAACAGGAACTTCGGGATACATTGTGAGAAGTTTTGTAAACGACTCTCGAACTCGCGAAAGCGGAATTGGATTAACGCCGACTATCATCGAGCCGCCGAGGACGATGGTGTCCGGCGACCAATGCACGACTGTGTTGTAGAGGCCGATAGCGAGAATGTCGGCAAGCTTGTTGCGCTCTTCCAGGGAATCGAGCTCTTTCGGATGAATGCCGAATTTCTTCTCGACGGCCGTGCCGGAGACGAGATCTTCCAATTCCACGCCGTCAATGAGCTGGCGCCCTATCTCCGGATTATAGGTTGAACGGTCAATGCGACCGTCCACGATGCGGTCTCCACCGACGCCGGTCGAGACCGTTATGTATGCGCATATTTTTGAGCCGCGCCCCGCTCCATAGTGAACTTCTCCCAAACCTATGAGTGCCGTGTCATGCACTATTTGCACTGGTGCATCTAGCGCTTCAGAAATCCCAGTCACAAGGTTAGTCCCTTCCCATTGAGGGAGGATTTTGTCCAAGAGAAATACTCCGTTGACGACTGCGCCTCGAATACCTCCCGCAACGGCTTCTATTCTTTCTCCCGCCGCAACATCGAGAGCAAGCTGTACCAGCATTGCGATACCTTCTTTGGGATCCTGCGGGGTCGGATACTTTTTCTCCTTCCCGATACCATCTGAAAGAACGGGAGCCACCCGCATAGAAGTTCCCCCTATGTCAAACGCAATTTTCATATAATTCATTTCTCCATCATATCAAGCACCAATGCGCCCCATGTGAAATCTTTCGCTCCGTAGCCCTCACCTGTTTCGGGATTGTAGTATTCGCGAAATCCTGAAAGCTCAAGAAGCTTTACACTTTTTTTGAGAATGTCCTCCGCTTCCGCAGTAAAACCATACCGTAGGAGACCGTGGTATATGAACCAATGTATCGACATCCAAATAGGGCCGCGCCAGAATCCGTTGGCGCTATATGACTCCTCGCGCATCGAAACTGTCCGAATACCAAACGGTGAGTAGAATGTCTTAGGATTATGAAAATGCGTTTGTACGACCGTCTTCGCTTCTTCCTGCGTATAGAGACCGGCAAAAAGCGGGGCAAAGTGCGCCCACGTCTCCACACGAATCTTCTCATGGTCTGCGTCCATGACCGACCAGAAGACGCCGTCCTCAAACATGTACTCGCGCATCGCTTCGGTCATCAGGCCGGCATTCAATGTGCAAAACTCTGCATCCTCGGTTCTACCAAGTAACGAGGCCAAGGAACCGAGAATCTTCAAGTTCTCTACCAAAAAGACGTTGAAGGGAACATCTTTCACCCAGAAATTCTTGGATGTGCATAACTCCACTTCAAAATTGCAGGCCTTGTTCGCTTCAACGAGCTCTAGCCGGCGGCGGAAATGTGTTTCATTGGAAATATCGAAAGGCACATTCAGTGCTTTGTCAAAACGCGGCGAATTATCCTCGCCCGATTCGTCGGGATTGATAATGCCCGCAAGGTTATGGTCAAGAGGATCACGTTTGGTAACAAGGTAGCGATAAAATCGCATCATCGAAGGATATATTTCCTCCAAAAATGCTTTGTTTGAAGTTCTCTCGTAAACATCCTGTACCGCATACGCCAATATCGGCGGTTGAGTAATTGTGCTTGTGTCATTCTTACCCCAGTCAACTTTTATCGCTTCGGCTTTTACCCAATAAATCATGTGCGGCAACATGCCGTCTTCAAACTGATGCGAGACGAGCGAGATCAGTTCCTTTTTTGCGTCTTCAAGACTGAAATGCGAGAGCACGATAGCGTGAAAACACGAATCCCATAGCCATTGGTACGGATAGGTGTCGTGAGAAGGAATGGTGTATTGAAACCCTTTTGTCGTCCATCGATTACTTTCCAAAATGCGACGAGCTTCTTTATCAAGATTAAACATAATGTACTTTCTTGGAAATATAAACTATTGGTACTTCTGCAAACACTTGTTATAAACAGCGATTGTATCTTGCACCATGATCTCAAGTTGATACTTTTCGCGAAACATTTCCCGTCCGGTGCGGCCCATTCGACTAGCCACCTCAGGATGCTTGAGCAAACGTACTATGGCGTTGGCGAGTGATACAGGATCACCCGAAGGTACAATGAGGCCATTCTTACGCGCCTTGATAATCTCTGACATGCCGCCCCTTGGGGTTACAATAATGGACTTTCCTGCGCTCATGGCCTCAATGGTTGCGAGGCCGAACGGTTCATCAAATATCGAAGGGTATACGACAAGCGTACAGGCGGCATACATAAGCGGCATACGTTCAACAGGATATTGATCGACCAATACATCTCGTTGCAGCCCGAAATGGTTCAGAAGTTCAAGTACTTTTGCCATTCCCTCCTCTTGCAGATTGTGCCAATCGACAACGTCCGTAGTGCCAGCCATAACGAGCAACGCATCAGGGATGCGTCTTTTGACCAACCGAAATGCCTGTGCCACTATATGGCTCCCCTTATCAACATGCATGCGTGCAGGATGAAAAATAACATTTCTGCCACGCAGCTGTGGATATAACTTGTGTGCCTCCTCGGGTTTAGCATCAAAAAAAGGAGTGCCATCAATCCCATGGTGAATTACTGTAACGTCGTGCGAGGGAGTCCCATACCCCATAAGAGCGTGTTTGATGAACTTACTGACAGCAATCGTATGGTCCCATGCTCCGATGCGTGTGATGTTCATGAAGAGTCGATCGTTCCATACATTGTGTGCCGTGAGAACGATAGGAATCTTCCTTTTATTTGCCTCGTTCTTTACAACACGTGCATGCGCCTCACTAAAATAATGAAGATTGTGCACATGGATAAGGTCCGGTTTTGATTCGTCAAAGTAAGACCTGACAGCATCAGCGATAGCACCTTCAAGCGAGGCTGAGACTTTTTTTGAGAGCAGACCAAGATTCATAAGTGAGACCCGACGAATTTGCACCCCTCGATCGATATACAATTGTGGAATCCCTTCGTGCGAACCAGTTAGCACGGATACCTGATGTCCGGCACGAACAAGTGCCGGGCAGAGTTGAACAAGATGTGTTTCCACACCGCCGATAACCGGCGGATAAGCCCAATGAAGCATGGCTATTTTCATGGTGTTACTAGAGTGTACCTCACGAGAATCTACTGTCCTAGATATCACGCGTGAGGATTTTTCACTTCATCGATGCCACCGTCGGAAACCAACGCCACGCGCATATTTGTCCCACCTATGTCAAAAGCTATGCGCATCACGATTCCATCATATCAAGCACAAGCCCTCCCCAAGTAAAGTTTATTGCGCCATATCCCCCTCCCGTGTATGGGTGGAAGTGTTCTCGAAAACCGCTTTTTTCAAGAAGATTTAGAGAGTGGCTTGCCAGCGTGTTGGCAAGCTCGTCAAAACCGTAATTGCGCAAACCATGGAACACGAACCAATTGACTGATATCCAAACAGGTCCTCGCCAGAATCCGTCCGGATTAAACGATGGCTCATCTGCCGAAACCGTAGGGAGAAGGAATGTTGTTGAAAACTCATTCTCATTTTTAAGATGTTTTTCTACAAGAAATCTTGCCTCTTCCTGTGTCGGGATTTTCGCAAAAAGTGGCGCAAACATCGCCCATGTCTTTATCTTTATCTTATCGTAGTGCTCTCCCCGTGTAGACCAAAAGATTCCATCCTCTAACATAAGTTCACGCATTGCGAGTGCGATGCGCCCGGCTTCAGCATCGAAATATTCAGCATCGTAGCCATTGCTTATCTTCTGTGCAATTTTACTGAGACATCGAAGATTCTCGACCATAATGGCATTAAATGGAACGTCCTTCACCCAAAAAAAATTCTTCATACAAAAGGGAGCGTCAAATCCGCATTTCCTATTCTCGTCGACCAGCGTAAGTCTGCGTTTGAAGTTCTCGTCCAAATCGTGAACAGGGGGAAGATCAAGCGCCTCATCAAAACGGGGCGAATTGTCCTCGCCTGACTCATCTGGATTTATTATGCCAATCAGGTGCCGCTCGTGGGGATCTCGCTCGTGAAGAAGATACTTATAGAAGTGATAAAGCGCGGGATATATCTTTTCGAGGAATTTCGTGTCGGGATCCTTTTGAAAAATCTTCCACGCCGCATATGCAAGCATCGGCGGCTGGGTGATGCTCGACGTTCCATCCCGACCCCACGCGATATTTAGGTGATCATGCTCAGCCGCTTCGCTTTTCTCCCAATAAATCATGTGAGGTATCATGCCGTTTTCAAACTGCCGAACAGTAAGCGAGAGGAGCTCTTTTTTTCCATCCTCAGGACTTAGGTGAGAAAGAATGATGGCATGAAAGCAAGAATCCCACAGCCATTGGTATGGGTACGATTGAGGAGACGGGACTGTGTATTGATGCTCACCGCTTTTGCGCCGATTATTCAGAAGGATATCGTACGCTACTTGTTTTAAATCCATACACTAGTAATTCTACTATACTCTCACGTCTTGTATTTTTTGATGGTATCTCTATAGACGTGAACTATCTCGCCAACCATTCGTGAAAGAGAATAGTGTAACTTGAACTCTTCCCGACCTCGCTTCCCAATCTTCTGCGCCAAAGCAGAATTCTTAAAAAGCCGTGTTACTGTGTTTGCGAGCGCCTGATGATTAAACGGCTCCACTATGTATCCGGAAACGCCGTGTCGTACCACTTCCGGCATTCCGCCTGAGCGCGTCACTACGAGTGGTTTCGCTGAAGCGAACGCTTCAAGCATTGCTATACCGAATGGCTCAGGAGACGTGGAGGGATACACGACTACCTCCGAGGCGGCGTACATAGCAGGCATCAAACCAATCGGATATTGATCAATGAGCGTGTCTCCTCGTAAGTTGAACAAGTCTAGCAATTCAAGAACGTACGCGATGTCGTGTTGCTGACTTTCTCCCCAATCAATAATGTTCTTTGTACCAGCTAGAACGAGAAATGCATCAGGCACTTTTTCTTTGATGAGCCGAAAGGCCTGCACGACGACATCACTGCCTTTGGCTAATCCCATGCGCGCAGAATGAAATAAAACCCTCTTCCCTTGAAGCATCGGGTATCTGGCATATGCTTCTTTTCCCGACGCTCTAAAGAAAGGCCCCCCTTCTATGCCGTGGTGAATGGTCACGGCGAGTTTCTCATTCAGCCCGAATCCTTCAAGAGCGCGCTTGATGAAATCACTAACAGCAATAATGCGATCCCATTTGATATCTCTCGTCAGCTTTACGCACAAAGAGTCGGCCCATATGTTGTGAGCCGTTAGAATAAGTGGAATCCTTCGTCGCTTTGCCTCTGCCTCAACAACTCTCGCATGCATTTCACTAAAATAGTGCATGTTGTGGACGTGTAGAACATCTGCTTTTGAGCTATCCAAGAAAGCGTTAACGGAATTCCTAATCTCTTTTTCAAGATTGGCAAAGCCGCGACGATAGAGCCAATTCAAATCCATTATGGGAAGGCGCGTAATATGCACGCCCTTGTCAATAAATTTGCTTGGGGAATCGGCGTGTGCACCTGTAAGCAAACTGACGGAATGACCTTTCTTGACTAGGGCAGGGCCAAGCAACAAAAGATGAGTCTCCACACCGCCGATGACAGGCGGATAGCCCCAATGGATCATCGCGATATTCATAGCTCTTATACCCTAACAGGCGCCGGAGAAGGATGCTCATGTCCGAGCGCTATACGCAATTTGAGACTTTCGATGTGCTCTCGACGGAGTTTTTTGTAGTGCGACTTCTTGTCTTTGAATTTTACGACAAGCTCCGCCGCATACTTGCCACCTAAGAAATGCGGCAAAATGACGTAATCGACGCCTTCGTCATAGTGCGAAAGCGCATCCTTTATTCTGTGCGCGAGCACCATAACAACCGCACCCGGACTCTTCGCCTTAACAGCACGGTGAATGAGGAGATTGGTTTCGGAGTCGGGAATGGTAGAAATGACAAGTTCCGTACCCGATAGTTCGAGTGATTCGAGAAAATCCACATCGCCCGCATCGCCAAATTCATGCACTATACCCCTCCTCTCAAGATCAGCGTTGATCGTCGGATCATATTCAACGACGAGAAAATCTTTACCTGCGGCAGAGAACGTCTCTAAAAAATCATACCCAAGCCGTCCGCATCCGAAAAGCACAATTGGGTAACGTTTCTGATG
>DPYD01000083.1 GCA_003545515.1 Candidatus Kaiserbacteria bacterium
GGCGAAGTTGGCTTCTACATTGATGAGTATGATCAGGGCGGAAATTGGATCTCTGGCAAGTGGCTAGGCGGTTTTACCAACAAAAATGTAATAGATAAAGCGTACGCGTTCACACCCACTCTTGAGTCTGTAAAGTCCATTGCTTTGCAAGTGTATATGACAGCAAGCTCAAGGGGCCATGTGTTCATCGATAACATCGAATTTTTCTCTCGCTAGCAAGGATCTTCAAACATAGGTAGGGCACATAACACTTTATAAGTCCTATGGCTCAAAATAAACTTCTCGCTCGGATAGTCATTCTGATAGCAGTAGTGGGCGCAATCTCCTTCATCGGCATACGTGCACCGGAGACGGTCACTCATCTAGTTCCAGAGTTTCTAAACGATTCGCAGGGTGAATCGCTGGGCGAACAGTCTGCGGAGAAGAGCATTGTAGTCGGACCGAAACAGGAGGCGGAGCTCGCCGAGGAGGTCAGCGTTATAATGGTCGACAAATCTACCGTCGGCGATGTTCTCGCCATCCTTAAGGATGTAGGGGAAGCGGCGTATTATCATTTTGGTTTGACAGAAAAAGATTTTCTGGAAATTAAAAAAGCGGGCTTTGATGTTATTGAGGGCAATTTCGACATTTGCGCAGACGATGCAGATGTGAAGTTTTTCCTCGATAATGCCAAGAATTCCGGCCTTACGGTAATACTCAATGCTGGGGCGGGAGAGGCAGAGTGGGGATACGCATGTGACGGTAATTTCCGATCTGGCCAAAAACCGGTGTGGCAGAGAGATAAAGTTAAAGAGTGGGTTGAAAAATGGAAAGCTCACCCGGCGCTCTACGCCTGGGACACATCGAATGAAGACGGAGGCACGTTTCCATTCGGCACAGGAGGTGTTGATCCTGATCCAGCATGGGAGGCGAAATACTCTCTTTCAGTGGAACAACTCGGACAGGCCTACGCGGACGTAAAGAGTTTTGATCCATCGCGTCCTGTGATTATACGGATGAACGGTTGGTATTTTTACGACAACACCGATAATTTCTTCAAGCCCGGAAACAGTTTTGGAAAGGATGTTGCGGATATCGTAATGGTCAATACGTATTCAAACGTCGATGAGTACTTTAAGGATTTTGTATCAACTGTTCTCATGCGAGCCGCGCGCTCAATGTATGCGATTGACCCGGACATACAAGTGATACCGGCTATTGGAGCATGGAGTGAGCCGCCGACATGGGTAAAACCGACAGGGGAGCACCTCATCAATGATTACAACCAAGCTCTCAAGGCCGAGAACCTAGCGGGGATTGCATTCTTCAAATATGGTGCCGCCGAGGGAGAGGACTGGTTTTTGCCAGATTCTACCAGGGGCGACCCAATGCTATGGCAGATGATAAACGAACTCATCAAATAGCATTTTGGTGATTACCTCCAAAATACCAAGGATCGTCNNCGTTTATAACGATTTACGAAGTCGTTAATTGTTTATGCCGTTTATAACGATTTACGAAGTCGTTAATTGTTCGTTTTTGTCCTAGGGACCAAAACCGTTCAATCTCCCATTGCGATGACTGTCTTGGTTCTTGAAACTTTTTGAAGCTTCCTGAGCACCTTGGGGACTCTTGACATCTTGGTACTATAACTGTAGCATAGAAAAATATGGGGAAAACCGTAAGGATTCTAGCCCCGGCCTTGGTTTGCACTACACTTCTTTTCGTTGCCTTATTTGCCCATGCTGATTTGCGAGCAGAACGAGGTGTAGCTCGAGAAGAAAGAATTCCCGGCCAGTACATTGTCGTTTTTAAGGATTCCCCGGCCGGTCAGAATGCGGCCGAGCAAGCCGTGGGTGCGGAGGATATAGAGAAAGACATCCTCTCGCGCACGCGTGGCGAACGGCTCCATTCGTACCGAAGCGCAATCAACGGTTTTTCGGCGCGCCTTTCCCCCTCTGAACTCGATGCTATTAAAAGCGATCCGCGCGTCGCATTTATAAGTGAAGATCGTGTCGTTTCTATAGACGTCACTTCACGCGAGCGGGATGTAGCAATTTTTTCTGCGAACGCTCGGGATAGGTGGCCCATGTCTGCCGCGGAGCAATCCACTCCTACCATTTCGTCGCAGACATTACCCACGGGTATTGATCGAATCAACGCGGAAACATCGGCGAACAAAGGGGCAGGAATACACGTGGCGGTTATTGATACCGGAATACAGAAAAGTCATCCAGATCTCGCAGGTAATATTGCAGGTGGAAAAAACTGCTCTTCAGGCACTAGCTATAATGACGGCAACGGACACGGCACTCACGTGGCGGGCACCATCGCAGGAATTAATAACGATGTGGGTGTTGTGGGGGTCGCGCCAGAAGCAAAGCTATGGGCAGTACGCGTCCTGGACAATGCAGGGAATGGTACCTGGTCTTCTGTTATCTGCGGACTTGATTTCGTTACGAGTAAAGCGCCAGCTAACGGTGGACCTATACAGGTAGCGAATATGAGTCTGAGCGGCGGAGGCGTTTCCGACAATAACTGTGGGAATTCCAACAAAGACGCTCTACACAAGGCGGTTTGTCGCGCGCGCGATGCGGGCGTCACTATCGTTGTTGCGGCCGGTAACAGTGCGGCCGATTCCTCTACGCAGGTGCCGGCGGCATATGATGACGCAGTCATCACCGTTTCAGCTCTTGTCGACTCTGACGGTGCTCCTGATGGTAAGGGGGCAGGGACCTACTATGGCCCAGATGACACATTTGCCACATTCAGCAACTTCGGGAACGTGGTTGATGTTGGAGCACCCGGCGTCTCTATTTATTCCACTTGGATCAACAATGGCTACAGCACCATAAGTGGCACGAGTATGGCCTCTCCGCATGTTGCGGGAGCCGCCGCATTGTACTTGTCAGCATTTCCGAATGCAGTGTGGACAAAGGTGCGCAATGCGATCGTTTCAACAGGCGAGGAGCGTTGGCAAGGCCATAGTGATCCTTCGGGAAAACACCCAGAGCCGGTGGTTCGTGTTGATAATTTGGCCGCACTTTGGAGTTTCGTAAATAATCCTCCGACAGCAAATGCGGGGCTCGACCAGAGCGGCTTTGTGGGTGACGTAATCCAGTTTGACGGTTCGGGCTCGTTTGACTCTGACGGAACGATATCCTCATACGCATGGGATTTTGGTGACGGTGCAACACAGAACGGGGTATCCGTATCACATATCTATTCAACAGCCGGAACATATACTGCAGTTCTAATAGTTGAAGACAACGGCGGGCAGACGGCAAGTGATAGCGCTACGATAACAATAATAGATGTGTCGCCTACGGTAGGATTTTCAGATAGTTTTGAAAACGGCCTTGGCAACTGGACACAGGATTTGCAAAGCGACTGGCGAATATCAAGTCAGCGCTCAACCGACGGGACGTATTCTATCAAGGTAAAAGGACAAGCCGCCGATGCTTCTATTGAATCTGGCACTATTGATCTTGGAGGAAGTACAAGTGCAGTCATTGAATTTGACTGGTTCATAAAAAGGAATCTTGATAAGGGTGAATACATCGCCTTCGATATTTCAAAAGACGGGGGCAGTTCGTGGAAGGAAAATAGAACGTTACAAGGCAACGTCGACTCCGAGGATACATGGCACAGTGAAAGAATGGTGGTTATCGGCATCTCTTCACTAAAGATTAGGTTCCGCGGCACCATGAGTAGCTCGGAAGAAGGCGCGTACGTCGACAACGTGCGAGTTGTAGCACAGTAAACTTAGTGTGGCGAGCCCGCTATGCGGCATTTTTACTTTTGAGGACCGTCCTTCGCGTTCGTCTGCCAAGTGTGAAGAAGCAAAGAAGCGAAGGATGGTCCTTCGCTGGATGATCTAGGATGACCAGACACGCTATAATTAAGGGGTGCGTAAACATCACACATTTTGGCACGCTTCGTCCGACGCTCCGAAAAAAGGAGGGTTGAAGGATGAACGCCGCCGCGTAGAGATACTTGGCGGCGCCACATTCCTCCTGTTCTCGGTCGTTATTGTCGGACTTTTCTTGGCGTCCGGTTTCCAGAAAACAGCGCTCCGTTCTTCCGAGGTCGCGGCCGTTGTATCTGCAATTCTCGTGGATCTTGCGAATGGTGATCGGGTTGAGGGTGGTCTAGATGAACTTGCGATCAACCCAATTCTCGTAGCGGTAGCACAGGCGAAAGCAAACGACATGGCGATGAGTGGATATTTTGCCCATGTGTCGCCAAAGGGAACTGATCCGTGGCATTGGTTCCAGGAGGAAGGATATGAGTATGAGCACGCCGGAGAAAATCTAGCCATAGACTTTTCGGATTCGTCTGACGTTGAACGTGCTTGGATGAATTCTCCGACGCATCGCAATAATATTCTGAGCGGGAATTTCACAGAAATCGGCATTGCAACCGCGCAAGGAATGTATCAGGGTCGCGAAACGACGTTTGTTGTGCAGGCGTTCGGGGCGCC
>DPYD01000076.1 GCA_003545515.1 Candidatus Kaiserbacteria bacterium
CATAGATGGGAGACTTTGAAGTCCCGCTCTTGGGCGGGATGGAGTCGCCAGTGCAATACCATCCTACGTTTCTGTATATTCTAACCTCTTGGGAGAAACCCAAGAGAGACAGTACCTGATGGACAGTTTCGGTGGGGCGCTGTCCTTAAACTAGTTCGTAGTTAGTAGAAAGTAGTCAGTAGTAAAATACAGAATACATCTGCGTAATTGCGAGCGGCGCCTATGGCCGTTATCCGCGGCCGGAAAAATAAAAGGGGGACCTGTGTGAGTAATCGCACAGAGCAAAATTGGCTGTATCGGTGAATATCTCTCGCGAAAGAGACGATACCGAGGGAAGTCGTAATTGACCCCGTAGAGACTACACGCCAGTCAACCGTATCGCGGTTGATGATATAGTCCGACCTTCATGGTGACATGGAGAGGCGAGCAGAAATGTCTCGCCCGCGTATCCAATCCGCGTTCATCTGCGTGAATTTCATATCCGCGCATATCCGCTGATTGGTACGAAGCAACAATGATGCCTAAAAAGTAACGGAGGAGCCTATTATGGTCAGCTAGGCGCGAATGGAAACCGTGCCGATAGTGCATTGGCATAAGCTGGCTTGACTGCGAGTCGTACATGACAAGCAGGCGCGAAAGCGGAGCAAAGTGAACCGACGGTCCGCATTAGATGCGGCCGAAGATTAACGGATAAAAGTTACTCTGGGGATGGATCCTGAAATAAGGATCTTGTTGTCCTCTCTCATAGTAATATGAGAGTAATAAAGATGGCTTATAACGGTGGACCCGAGACGGTCTTTCCCAGTGTGAAAATGCTGGGTTCTAGTTCTCGAGGAATACCGTGGGAAGTCGGGAGACTTCAAAGAACAAACATACTGTGAATCTAACAAAACAACAGCAAGCGATTCTCGTCGGCACAGTGCTTGGCGACGGATACTTGCAAAAAACTGGATCAAAAAACGCACGATTGCGACTCGAACATGGAGGACGCCAAAAGGAATATCTGCTCTGGAAAGGAGCACATTTCCCTAGGTTCTTCAATGGCGAGCCTGCATACATCGAGCGTGTACATCCGAAAACAAAACAAACATATACCTATTGGCGGTGGCAATCGCACTCGACTCCGGAATTAGGGAAGTGGCATGCACTGTTCTATATGGGCGGTGCAAAACATATCCCCAAAAATCTGGCAGAGCTTTTGCGGGAGTCAATGGCACTCGCAGTATGGTATATGGACGATGGGTTTTACGACCCGAAACAAAAACACAGTTTTATCTACCTTGGGCGCGTCTCGCGCGAAGAGGCGGATACAGCACGTGATGCGATTGAGAAGAATTTCTCACTTGCGCCGCGAGTATACGACAAGAAAGAAAAAGGGTTCGCTCTCTTCTTTTCTGTCGCAGAAACGAGAAAGTTACATGCGCTCATTCGAGAGCATGTACATGAATCGATGCATTATAAACTCTCCCTGACCCCGTAACGACTTGCTCCCTTGCGGAGCGGAGTATGTAATCGGCCTGACATTGCCGATGCATGCTAATACGCCATACATCCGCGCTAAGCGCGTGATGAAGATATAGTCTAAATTACGAAAGTAAATTGAACAGGCTGGTACCGCCTAAGAGTCCAAATCGACGGCGGTGTTCGGCACCTNNTAGTAAAGTATTGCTACTTCGGGAAGAGATTCCCGATGACAATGCGGCTTATAACGGTGGAGTCTAATTTGCTCCCGTTCCGAGAAGAACATATACACAGGTCCGTGTATGTGGGACTCGCTTGAGGACCGGAAAGTGATATGATAATACCGTGGGAAGTCGACTTGAAACCGATTCAGCATACATCGCAGGGTTTCTTGATGGCGATGGCAGTCTAATGTTGCAAGTGAAGCTACGCTCCGACACAAAACGAGGAGCGCGATTCATGGCAACGATTTGCCTTTATCAAGATACCCGGCATGAAAAACCTCTCCACTGGATACGTAAACGATTGGGTATCGGATATATATCGCGCAGAAATGACGGGATAACCGAGCTTAGAATCAACGGTTTTGAACAAGTGAGAGTTATTCTCACGAAACTCAGGCCGTTTATAAGATTCAAAGCGAAGCAGGCACGAGCATTGACAGATGCTTGTACCTTGCTTGAAAAAAAGCCCTTAGACATTCTATCCAGAAGTGAACTGCAGCGGCTAGTGAATCTCACGTTCGTTATACGAACCGAGAATTATAAAAGCCGAAGCAAACTCACTCGAGAGGAGTTGAATCGAAGATTGAGTTTGACCCCGTAACGACTGAGCATTCTATGCTCGACTCATACGTAGAGGAATCCAGCCCCAGTTTTGTAGCGCACGCAATAGTGTGACTACATTAAACTGGAGTTTTGACCGGACGCTCCGATTACTTTCGGACTCCGTAACAAAACTGGAGCTGGACTGCTCATATGGGTAACATGCCGCCAAGACTGGAGAACTGGAGACTGGAAAACGCGGGACTGGAAAATCCTTTCAGGTTCCAGCTTCCAGAATCTAGCCATCCAGAGTTGAAGATATAGTCTGTGCTCCGAGAAATCGGGGGTATTGTTTCCGCGTAGGTCTGCGTGAAGTCTGCGTAGATCTGCGTTTGTGAAGCAAAAAACGACGAGAGGACCGAAATGAACTGACCTCTGGTCTGGGGGCTGTACCGCCAGGTGCATCGCCCCGTAGCTATGTCGGGAACGGATAACCGCTGAAAGCATCTAAGCGGGAAGCCGACTCCAAGATTAGGAATCGTTGAGACTCGTGGGAGATGACCACGTTGATAGGCGCTAGGTGGAAGGGGAGTAATCTCTTGAGCCGAGGCGTACTAATAAGTCGACAGAACTCTCGAAAGGAATTGTGAGAGTCGCGTGAGCCCTTCGAAGCTTCGACTATGTCGGAGCGGAGTAGGGTGACTTTCTTAAGATTTTTGTGTCACTCTTTTCAAATTTGACGAACAGAACGCAGTGTTTGTTGTGTCTGCGTATGCAGTACAACAAGATTGAGCGTTCTGTGCTGGTGCTTCGGCGGTGGGGTCACACCCGTTCTCATTCCGAACACGGAAGTTAAGCCCACCTGCGCCGATGGTAGTCGCAAGGCGAGAGTAGGTCGGCGCCAGCACAGAATGCTCAAAAGAAACACTCCGCACCAAAGATGCGGGGTGTTTCTGTATGTCGTATAATCAGATACGTCTCATATGACTACCACCTGCAAGCTGTTACCTATAAGCTCCTAATATGTCCTGGGCATCAAAGAGGAGAGGGATGTATCTTGGTGCGATTTTTCTATTTTTTGCAGTAATTTTTGGAACTCCGCTCGCACTATGGCTCTATGAGCCGCCCTCTTGTTTTGACGGCAAAAGGAACCAAAAAGAAACGGCGATTGATAAAGGTGGCCCGTGCCAGCTTCTTGACGAACGTTATCTTACGCCGCATGCGATCTTGTGGTCGCGTAGTTTTCAGGTGCGAGGAGGGGAGCGTGGAGCAGTCGCCTACATTGAGAATCCCAACAGCGAAGCGGGAGTTCAGAAAGTGGCATACCGTTTCAGGATTTACGACGAACGCAACATCCTCGTCGCTGTACGCGAGGGAACAACTTTTATAATGCCTGGCGGCCTGACACCCGTTTTCGAGGGTGCGATTGATACAGGAAATCGTACAGTAGCTCGCACATATTTTGAGTTTACGGATACTCTTGTTTGGAAGCATATGAAAGATGCGACAGAAGCACTCACTGTCAAAGACAAACAAATATACGACACGACCACATCACCGCGTCTCTCCGCGGTTATAAAGAACGAATCTGTTGCAGAAATAACGAACACTTCCTTCGTCGCGGTTGTATTTGATACGGCGGGGAACGCTTTTGCCGCTTCCGAGACACTTCTTCCGCGCATCGCGGCAGGTGCGGAACGTGATATCGTGTTCACATGGCCTGAGCACTTTCGTTTTACGGTTGGTCGCATTGATATACTACCTCTTTTACCACCCGCTTTCTTCCGCTGAGAACGATCGATCACCATGATTTCCAGATTGCAGTCTGTTACAGACGGGAAACTCCGCGTATTTTCGCATATTGACTGGTATTTATTATCGGCCGCGGTCACAATAGCGCTACTTGGGCTCGTGACCATGCATTCTTTTTCCGGGCAGAATGCCTTTTTCGAACGGCAGGTTGTTTGGATAGGAATTGCCGTTCTCGTATTCTTTGCCACTAGTATTCCGGAATATCGTTTTCTTCAACGCACGCCCGTTGTCGTCGCTCTCTACATAGGAGTGATTTTTTTTCTCGGCCTCGTATTCTTTTTTGGCACCATTGTCAAAGGCGCACAGACCAGACTCGACCTCGGATTGTTCGCGTTTCAGCCGTCTGACCCTGCAAAACTCATTCTCGTCGCTCTTCTTTCCAAGTATTTCGCCCGGAGGCACATAGAGATAGCACATATACGCCACATTCTCATTTCCGGCTCCTATGCTTTTTTGTTGTCACTATTGGTATTTTTCCAACCGGACTTAGGAAGCGCCATAATCATCGCTTCTATCTGGATGGGCGTGGTTTTGGTCGCAGGTATCTCATGGAAACACCTCGCTACGCTCCTTGTTATTGCTATGCTTGTCTCCGGCGGTCTGTGGCAGTATGGTCTGCAACCCTATCAAAAATCTCGCGTTCTGACCTTCCTGCATCCTCTGACAGACATTCAAGGGGCGGGATATAACGCATATCAATCGATGATTGCCGTCGGAAGCGGGGAGATACTCGGCAAGGGGGTCGGGTATGGAACGCAGTCTAAGCTCCGATTCCTACCCGAATATGAGACGGATTTCATATTCGCGGCATATGCTGAAGAGTGGGGATTTATCGGTGTCCTGCTTCTCTTCGGGTTATTCGGCATCGTGTTCATGCGAGTACTTGGATTTGCCCTGCGTGCTAAGGATAACTTCGACTCACTCTTTGCGGCGGGGATAGCGATCTACTTTCTGGCACAATTCATTGTTCATGTGGGGATGAACGTAGCACTCTTGCCCATCACGGGAACCACCATACCCTTTATGAGCTACGGCGGCTCGCATCTCATTACGGAATTTGCCGCACTCGGCATTCTTATGGGGATGCGACGGCGCGCTAGGCCGATGCCCTCGGCGCGTGATGAGACGGAACTCGTAGGGGCAGTTTAGACGTACCGTGCCATTGTAGAATCAAACATGTGTTGAAATAAGCGCGTCCCAAGTGATACTTGAGACGGAGTCTTTCGTGAAATTCTCTCGACAGCACTAGCGAGTGCATCCCCTGACTTGGATGGGACGATCAATATGTTCGGAATACTCGACGCTTCGGACCTCACCGCTTCGGTTGCAACTATCGGCAATCCTGCCGCGGCCGCTTCTAGAAGGACATACGGCATACCCTCCTTTATAGAAGGCAATATAAATATGTCGAATGCGGGAAGGTATCGAGAAGCCTCGGTAGAAAGGTTTTCCGGCGGCTTATTTGATGCAATGCTCTCAAATGATATTGATTGGGAAACGCCCAGCTCTTTCGCATAATTCGGCAGAGAAGAATACTCCTCACCATCCCCAATGATCGAATACGTGTATTTTTGAGGCGTACGTTCCTCTAGCTCTTTCATCATCTCGATTCCATATCTCAATCCTTTATTTGGTGTTAGTTCCGCGATTGTGACTAAACGAACGGAATTAAGGAATAAATCCGTGCTCTCAAACATTGATTCCTCCGCTCGCGCCCTTGTGTACATTTCGAGCGATTTGAACGCAAGGGGAATGTAGTCAATCTTTTTTCGGACAAACCACATGCGCTTTCCTCGGAGTTCGTCAGATTTTGAGACAACAATTACCGTGTGACTAAGGAGTGCTGTAAACCAGCTAATCAGATATAATCCGAATCGTAGCAACGCGTTCCTGTCTTCTTTGAATGGCCAGCCATGGACGGTGAAGATGATGCTCCGGACGCCCGTAAAACGTGCGGCGAGAGCGCCAAGAGCGGCAGCCTTCGAGCTGTTCAAATGGACAATGTCCGGATGTATTTCCTTAATATACAGATATATTTCTAGAAAACTCTTTATGTCAGGAATTACGGCAATGTCTCTATCGAGAGAGGGGAATTGGTGAATCGTTATACCTTCGTAAGAAAGGTTTTCCGCCAGCTTTCCATGCGTCCCATATGCGACGATTATCCTGAATCTCTCTTTTGGTAAACTAGTTGCAAGATCATTAACATATTTTTGCGCCCCACCCCATGTGGCCTTAGTTATTAGATACAATATTTTTTTCTTTTCCATAGTTGTGTCATGTCTCATTTAGTGTCATACTAGCAGGTATGACGCTGGTCCCAAAGCGGGAGTACGTCCTACTCCTTTTGGGGGATGCGATGGTGTTTACTATCGCTCTTTGGATGACGCTTGCGCTTCGTTATCTGGAAATCCCGAGCTGGGATCTTTTCTTCAAACACCTTGGACCATTCTCGATTCTTTTTGCTCTCTGGCTTGTCATCTTTTTTCTTGCTGGTCTTTACGGAAAACACACGCGCATTTTTCGTAGCCATCTTTCCGCGAATATTCTCTCAACGCAAATCATCAACATGATGTTTGCTGCGGTTTTCTTTTTTCTTGTGCCGACATTCGGGCTTGCGCCGAAAACGATTTTAGTCTTATACCTCTTCATTTCATTCGCACTTATCTATGTCTGGCGCGTTTCTCTTTTTCCACGCATGCGCTTTCCGCGCAAGCTTAAAGGTGTTTTGATTGCTTCTGGGCCTGATGCACAAGCGCTCGCGGAAGAGGTGGCGAGTGATGCGCTTTGCCCATTCTCTTTTGTACAGGTCGTTGACTCTAGGAAATCACCTTCATACGAAGTCATTCAACATGCATGTCGTATTATAGAAGAAGACAGCATGACATTTCTTGTTGGCGATTTCTCTGACAAAGCATTCATATCCGCGCGCCCGATCATCTATAATGCCGCGTTCAACAAGAAACAATTCGCGGTCGTTGACATAGTCGAGTTGTACCAAGAAGTGTTCGACCGTGTTCCATTGTCTCTTGTACAGTACGAATGGATTCTTGCGAGCGTTACGGCAACACCGCTCTACGACATCATGAAGCGCATACTTGATATTCTCGGGGCGCTCTCCATCGGCCTTATCACACTTCCGATCTACCCTTTCATTATGCTTGCGATAAAGTTTGACGATGGCGGCTCTATCTTTATCACACAGGAGCGTATAGGAAAGTATGAAAAACCATTTCGTGTTTTAAAGTTCAGAACAATGACGGGAAACGATCAGGGTGACTATGGCGTGGGCGGCAAGACGAAGCTGTCGGTGACTCGTGTGGGAAAATGGCTACGAGTTTCTCGTATAGATGAATTGCCCCAGTTATGGAATGTCCTCAAAGGGGAACTCTCGCTTGTGGGTCCACGCCCGGAATTGCCTTCTTTGGCAAGAGAGTATAGTGCACGTATTCCGTACTACAATGCTCGACATCTCGTAGCGCCAGGACTTACCGGTTGGGCGCAGATCAAACACGACAAAGATCCGCATCATGGCGCAAATACCGTTGAGACTAAGACGAAACTCTCGTATGATCTCTACTATCTGAAACGCCGCTCGCTTTTTCTTGATTTATTTATTATCCTTCAAACTATTCGTATTGTGCTTAGCGCACGCGGAACTTAATGCATGGCAAAAAAAAAGATGATAGTAACGGGTGGAGCAGGATTTATCGGAAGCAATCTGTCTCGAGCGCTCTGCGAGTCTGGTCATGAAGTGCATATCATTGATCGAGACCCCTCTCTCCGACGCGCGACTCTTCCAAAGGAAGCGACGATCCATGAGAAAGACATACGACATACCAACGACATTCAGAACATAATGAAAGACGCGGATACCGTATTCCATTTTGCGGCTGTGCCGCGCGTACCGTATTCTATTGAACATCCTACCGAGACCACCGATGAAAACGTGACAGGTACGGTGTCTGTGCTCACTGCCGCTACGAGGGCGAAAGCTCGACGTGTTGTGTACTCATCGTCCGGCTCCGCATACGGTACGCAAAAAACGCTTCCTCTTGTAGAAACGATGCCGGCAAATCCCGCTAGCCCATACGGCCTGCAGAAGTACGTCGGCGAACTCTTCGCGGCTATGTGGCCGGGACTCTATGGTCTTGAAACAGTAAGTCTTCGTTACTTCAATGTATATGGCCCCGGTCTGGATCCTGACGGTCCGTATGCACTCGCCATCGGTAGATTTCTCTTAGCGCGGAAAAATAGTGAACCGATAACAATCTTTGGTGACGGTACTATCACGCGCGATTTCACTCATGTGCGGGATGTGGCTCATGCAAACATTCTTGCTTCGGAAAGTTCAAAGGTCGGGAAAGGGGAGGTCATCAATATCGGAACCGGACGGAATGTGTCCATAAAAGTGCTTGCCGAAATGTTCGGAGGGGAGATTATCTATGGCCCGCCTCGCATAGAAGCTCATGATTCATTGGCAGACAACAGGAAAGCAAAAGAGTTGCTTGGGTGGGAGCCCACCATCAAACTTGAAGATGGCATTGCGGAGCTTAAAAAGGAATGGGGTTTAGAAAAATAAGGAGCTTGCGACTATATTTTTCTTAACCCAGCCCCAATTTCAACAGTTATTTATTTACAGAATCACTACACGTATGATAAGCTCGATTACCATGAATGATATAAACTGTCACCAAAATTGGAGCTGGATGTAAGTTGTTTCTAAACTCACTTACGCTCGTTAAGAAAAACTAACACATGATATTGGATGGGCGCGCGATTGCCGAGGATGTATATGTGGAACTTGCCGAGCGTCGCAAGAATACCGTTTCTGATGTAAAGCTCGGCATTGTCGTAGTGGGCGAGAATCCAGTCATCGCGTCGTTTGTACGTATCAAAGAACGTGCCGCAACACGCCTTGGTGTGACGATAGAGCGCATAAACTTACCCGCAGATGCTTCTCAAGAGGTTATTATCGGATCGATACAAGATATAGCAATGCGCTCGGATGGGGTCATCGCTCAACTTCCATTCCCGAAGGGGATTGATGTGGATGCCGTACTTGCGGCTGTACCCGTAGAAAAGGACGTTGATGCTTTAAATCCGACGATTCCTGAAGACAAGAGGCCCGTACATGCGCCCGTTGCGCTTGCTATAGTGGAATTACTTCGACACGCCGGTGTCAAGATTTCCGGCAAGCGAACCGTCGTTGTCGGCGCAGGACGTCTAGTCGGCGCGCCGTCGGCGTGGCTTCTTGGGAATCTCGGCGCGAATGTCTCTCTTTTCACACTTGAAGAAGGTTCTATAGATGATATTAAGGACGCAGACATTGTGATTCTTGGAACAGGAAATCCCGGATTCATAAAACCGGAGCATATTAGAGAGGGAGTAGCACTCATCGATGCCGGTACCAGTGAGCTTAATAAAAAAATTATAGGAGATGCCGATCCTGCGTGTGCCGATAAAGCAGGTGTCTTCACCCCTGTTCCTGGTGGTGTCGGTCCCGTTTCTGTCGCAATGATTTTTAAGAACCTGTTTGATTTACTGGAAAAGCGTCGATAGATAGGTATACTTGACGGTCATGTGGAAAATACGTCTTACGGCGGCGCTCATTCTCGCTCTTGGAGTGGGGTTTGGATGGCTTGTATACGATGGACAAGTTAACGGCACACGGCCGTTTCGACTCGGACTGGATCTTTCCGGTGGCACCCAGCTTGTGTACCGCGCCGACCTCTCTGCCATATCTGAAGGTGATGCTAACGAATCCATGGCTGCTCTTCGCG
>DPYD01000055.1 GCA_003545515.1 Candidatus Kaiserbacteria bacterium
ATGAAGAAAACATACGTTACATTGGCGAGCCCGGCAATGATAAACGTTCCTCCGGAAAGGATCCGTGGATATCGATCGTGCGTGCGAGAAGAGAAGCGCGTCATATTGTTAGTGTACAAGTACGCGGACGATGCCGGTTTTTCCTTTGTCTGCGTTGTTCTGGAAAGCCCACGTGCCGCTTTCTTGAAAAGTGAATTCCCAGAACTCATTGGGCGCGAGGGTCGTGCAGGTGTCGAAGAAGGAGGCGCCGCAATCGCCGAGGCCAGGGTACCGAGGGTTCTCGTCGTCTCCCACGGCGGCGACCCAGAGGACGCCCGAAGAGTTGTTGGTGAAGCGTACTGATTGTCCTCTCTCTATGACCGCTTCCCCGGGCTCGAATCCTTGGTCGGTGTAGGAAACGAGGAACTCGAAGCCGCTACTCTGCTCGAGCTGCGCGACGACCTCCGGTGAAGGTGGCCCGGGGACGAAGTCAGCAATCTCCGCTCCGCCGCTTCTCTCACCCTGCGCGGGTATCCCGAGCAGGACAAAGGCCAGGTATGCGGCGAAAAGCGCCGCGACCAAAAAGGCGAGGAGGGCCGGGGGGCCCCTGAGCTCCGACGTGTTCATCCAAAAAGTATCGCACATCGCGAAGGGATTCGGGGCGGAGCATGTTGATAGAGCGCGTGTGCATGGCGTACCTCTCCACATGTTTTCAACGCAGAGCGGGAAGCGAACGGGTCATCCCGTACAATGACAAGCAAGTGAAGTCGGTTATCTTTTTATCTCGCGGAGACCGTTTTTTTGCCGCGCGCACGACGACCATTTCATTCTTTACCTCAACATGCACCTGATCTCCGATATGCACGCCGAGTTGCTACAAAGAGTATTTGGGAAGGGTTACTGCTGCAGACGTGCCAACTTTGAGAATTTTTTGAATCACGACGCCATTATAATGCCATTATAATGACCGCCAAGGATGTGTGGAGCTCCTAATATCCCTGCTCCAGGTTCTTATTGTGAGATTATTTTGAAATAATGTAGTGCTCCTACGCGACGTATTATTACATACGCGGAAAAGAACGCGCGCTGAAAATGGAGCAGGACTTAAGAAAACATAGTCGCTTTCGCTTCTTGTTTTCTACAGCATCTTCACGTCTATTGAAACACCCGAAGGCAAATCAATATTGGTGAGGGCTTCGATAACCTTGGGCTCCGGGTTGAGGATGTCTACCATGCGCTTGTGAATACGCATTTCGAATTGTTCGCGGGAGTCTTTATCTATGAACGCGGCGCGGTTCACCGTATATTTTCTTATATCAATGGGGAGCGGCACGGGACCGATTATTTCTGCGTTGTAGCGAGCGGCAGTGTCAATTATCTGCTTTACGGAGTTGTCCAAAACGCCGTGCTCATATGCGCGCACGCGAATACGGAGACGATGTACCGCCGCTGGCTTTGCCGTCTTTTTCGCACGCGGTGAGCGCGACGACTTCTTTGTCGCAGTAGCGTTCGCTGCAGATTTTTTTGCCATAAGGAACCCGCAGAGTATGCACTATACCCCCCGAAAATGCAACATTTCCGCCTCGCAGCGGTTTCTTGAACAATCAAACACTGTTTTAGATTTCTTCTACATCTAATTTTTCTCCATATTCCTCTTTCCACTCTGCATCGAGTAATTAGAGTCATTTCCTATAATTCATCCTATAATTCATAATTGATCAGTGCATCCATATCGTAATTATGAAAGGTCAGTTTATGAACATATGTTCATAAACTGACCTTTCATACCCTTTGAGATTCTTGAGATTCCAGAGTTTCTCGGACACCGTGTGGGATTGAGCATTCCACGCGGGGAAGATTCGTTTATTCAAAAGCCCGATAAAGAGAAAACCTAGGAGTGAATAATTCAATCCAGTTCACAATCTGCCATTTCATGTACTCAGCGTACCGTCCCTAACTGTTTGCCCGTTTTAACTCTACGGCTTGAGAGAATCTTCGTGCAAAAAGATTCCTAACCACTCTCACGGCAAAAGAAAATCCCGCCTCCGTCAGGCCGGAAGGCGGGATTTTCTCTAATGGACCCTTGTTCAGTAATTATGCGACTATCTTGGTGACCACTCCGGCACCTACCGTCTTGCCGCCTTCGCGGATGGCGAAACGCATTTGATCTTCTATAGCGATAGGGCTCACGAGCTTCACCTTGAAGGTGACCGTGTCGCCCGGCATAACCATTTCCACGCCCTCTTTGAGCGTAACCTCGCCGGTAACATCAGTGGTGCGAATGTAGAATTGTGGTTTGTAACCGGTAAAGAATGGGGTATGGCGGCCTCCTTCCTCCTTAGTGAGAATGTAGACCTCGGATTCAAATTCGGAGTGCGGCTTGACCGAACCCGGTTTTGCCAGGATTTGGCCGCGATGCACATCTTCCTTCTTGGTGCCGCGCAAGAGCACGCCTGCGTTGTCGCCCGCCTGGCCCTGCTGGAGTGATTTGTTGAACATTTCGACACCGGTAACCGTCGTTTTGCTCGTGTCTTTAATGCCAACAATCTCGACTTCCTCGCCCACCTTGACGACACCGCGATCGATACGACCCGTAACAACGGTGCCACGGCCTTCGATGGAAAATACGTCTTCGATTGCCATTAGGAACGGTTTGTCGAGTTCTCGAACGGGCTCGGGAATGTATTCATCGAGTGCCTTCACGAGTTCCAGTATCTTGTCGGACCATTCATTTCCCAGCTCCGGATTCTCAAGAGCCTTGAGACCCGAACCGCGAATAATTGGGGCGCCCTTACCGTCGAAACTTTGCTTATCAAGCAGTTCGCGCACCTCCTCTTCGACGAGATCGATAAGGTCTTTGTCGTCTACCTGATCGACTTTGTTGAGAAAGACAACAATCTTAGGGACGCCTACCTGTCGCGCGAGAAGAATGTGCTCACGCGTCTGAGGCATGACACCGTCAGAAGCAGCAACCACAAGAATTGCGCCATCCATCTGTGCGGCGCCAGTTATCATGTTCTTGATGTAGTCGGCGTGGCCGGGAGCGTCCACGTGCGCATAGTGGCGTTTGGGTGTCTCATACTCAGAGTGCGAGAGCGATATAGTAATACCGCGCGCCTTTTCCTCCGGTGCCTTGTCTATATCTTCGACACCTTTGGCACTCGCGGTATAACCATCACCCGCCTTCGACAATACAGAGAGTATTGCGGCCGTGAGCGTCGTCTTGCCGTGGTCCACGTGGCCGATAGTGCCGACATTGATATGCGGCTTGCTTCGATCAAATTCTGCTACCATACGTAATCTTATTTATTGCTAATAACTATTAATTACTGCTGTAAGACGCAAAAAGAAAACCGCCCTTGCGTTCAGACAATAGTAGCAGAAGGCGCAGACTCGTCAAGTTAATGCACAAGTCCAGCACATTTGAAACTCTTTCCTAACCTGCAAAAGGATATGGTTATTGTTTGGATCCGTCTCTCAAAAATCCTTGCTGTAAATTGGCTCATTCCGACTCTACAGGACGTTTACCCTGCGGGTCGGAATACACTCCCTGCGCACAAGCGCGAGTGCTTTCCGCCAATTTCTGACTCCNNGCTCGCCCTACGTCGCCAGTAGATTCACTTTCTTGCAACGATAATATCGTCTTGGACGTTCCTAGGTACTACCGCGTAATGTGAAAACTCAAGGTTTGGTACAGCGCGGCCTTCTGTGAGAGAACGTAATTGGGTTGTATAACCGAATAGTTCCGACAAAGGTACCTTCGCGGTGACTACCTTCGCTTGCCCACGGTCGCTCATGGATTCTATTTGTCCGCGTTTTGCGTTGATGGAACCCGTCACGTCACCCATAAATTTTTCGGGAGTTATCACTTCCAGTTTCATTATTGGTTCCAAAAGTACCGGCTTTGATTTCTGCAACGCTTCCTGCATCGCGTTGATAGCCGCAAGTTTGAAAGCTATCTCAGAAGAGTCCACGTCGTGATACGAGCCGTCGTAAAGATCCACGGATACATCGACTACAGGGTATCCGGCAAGGACACCGCGCTCTAGCGCCTCTTTGAGACCTTTTCTGATCGGCTGAATGTATTCCTGCGGAATAACTCCTCCTTTGATGTTATTAATGAATTCAAAGTGATCTTCACGCTCGATATTGTTCTTTACTTTCTTGCCTTCCACCACCGGCGCGAGCGGCTTCACGTGTATTTTCACGTGCCCATATTGGCCGCGACCGCCAGTCTGCTTGATATGTTTGTACTCCACATCCGCAGTGCCTTGAATCGTTTCGCGATAAGCGACCTGTGGTTTTCCTGTCGTAGCTACGACACCAAATTCGCGCTTCATACGCTCTACGAGAATCTCTAAGTGCAACTCTCCCATACCGGAGATTATAGTCTCGAGAGTTTCAGGATCGGTCATAACGCGGAATGTCGGATCTTCGTCGGAAAGACGCGATAGAGCAATGCCGAGTTTCTCCTGATCAGCTTTTGTTTTCGGTTCGACACGCATGGAAATTACCGGCTCGGGAAAGACGATGGATTCCAGCGCTATCGGATGTTCGGGGTTACAAAGCGTGTGTCCAATTTTTACTTCCTTCAAGCCGACAGCCGCCACGATTTCGCCTGCGTACGCGATTTTCACATCTTCGCGCTTGTCGGCCTGTAAGCGAACGATGCGTCCGAGTCGTTCCTTCTTGTTGTTCGCGGAGTTGTAAACGAAAGTACCTGCTTCAATCGAGCCAGAGTACACGCGGAAGAATGCCAAAGAGCCCACAAACGGATCCACCTGCAGTTTGAAAACGAGAGCGGCAAAAGGCGCTTCGTCAGACGCCAGCCGAGTTTCCTCCTCACCTGTGTCGGTGTTGTGACCTTTGGCCGGCGGCACATCTAAAGGAGAGGGCAGATAATCCACGACGGCATCCAGGATTAGCTGAACACCCTTATTCTTCAATGATGTACCCGTAAGGACGGGGAAGATCTCATTCGCACAAACTGCCTTTCGGAGCAATTTTTTCAAGTCTTCAACGGAAACTTCCTTCCCTTCCAGGTAGTCGTTCATCAACTTTTCGTCGTGCTCAACGATACGTTCGATAAGTTCACCGTGGTATTTTTCCGCTTCTGTCTTCACGCCCTCCGGAATATCATACGCGACCACATTCGCCCCCATTTCTCCTTCAAACTTGTACGCCTTCATCGCAAGAAGGTCGACTACGCCGTCGAAATTCCCTTCCTCGCCTATCGGTATCTGCAGACGAACGGCTTTTTTTGAGAGGCGATCTAAAATGCTCGCATATGATTTTTCAAACGACGCGCCGGTGCGGTCGAGTTTGTTGATGTAGCAGATGCGGGGCACGTTGGCCTCTTCCGCATAGCGCCAGTTGGTTTCGCTTTGCGGCTCAACACCCGCAACACCGTCAAAGACGACGACCGCGCCATCCAAAACGCGCATGGAACGCTTCACTTCACTAGTAAAGTCGATGTGTCCGGGAGTATCAATGATGTTGAAGCGGTGCTTGTTGGAAGTATCAGTCCCCATGTATGTTGGGTTCCAGAAGCACGTAATCGCGGCGGCGGTGATAGTGATGCCGCGCTCGCGCTCCTGCTCCATCCAATCAGTTACCGTGTCGCCCTCATGCACCTCGCCTATTCTATGGCTCTCGCCGGTGTAAAAGAGTATTCGTTCCGACGTGGTTGTTTTACCCGCGTCAATGTGTGCGATAATCCCAAAATTTCGTACCTTTTCCAATGGGTAATCTCTTGCCATACGAATAGTTTACAGTTGGCGGTAAAAACAAAACGCCCGGAGGCGTCTCAACAATGTAGCGGAAAATTGGGAAAATGCAAAGTGTCGGCTGTACTAGTTCTTTCAAAAACGAAGAGTCCCAACTGTCACTTGCGCAACCGTCGAGACTCAAACTTCATGTAAACCGGTGCACCGGTTTCTGGCTCCTCGGCTCGGAAATGCAAATGAGTACATTTTCATTTCACTCGCCCTATGTCGCCAGTAAGGAGGTCGGACCATGGAGCCGTATCTCTACCCGATGTTATACCCGAGGTTAAACCTCGGGACACAAGAGCCAGACAGCAACCCTAAAAGGGCTTTGCTACGCGAGTGGCTTTACCCTTCGACTCCCTTCGATAAACTCAGGATAAATCGCTCAGGGTAATTTTGCTAACGCAAAATTACCAGGCAAAATGGGCAAACGCCTTGTTGGCTTCTGCCATCTTGTGAGTAGTTTCCTTTTTAGCGACTGCGACACCTTCGCCTTTGTGTGCGGCGCGAATTTCCGCGAGGAGCGATTCGTGCATCGGCTTTCCCTTGGTGCCTTCTGCCGCTTCAACTATCCAACGAAAGCCGAGCGCAAGCCGACGTTCCGGCCGCACTTCGCGCGGCACTTGGTAGTTTGCGCCTCCTACGCGACGACTTCTAACTTCCACCGACGGAGACGCTTTGTCCAATGCTTCGTCCAGTATTATGACAGGGTCACCGTCTTTTTTTAGCTCATTCATCACCTTGTAGACAATTTTCCGTGCGGTGTCTTTCTTGCCGCGCTCCATCACGTAGTTAATGAGCTTCGCGACTTTCACCGAGCCGTACACGTCGTCCGGCGGAGGTTGTTTTCTGTTTTTTACTGCGCGTCTCATATAGATTTCAAATTCGAAACACTAAACAAATACCAAATGACAAATCAGAAATTTCAAACAACGCGCTTTCGTTTGTGATTTGTGATTTCATACTTTCGAATTTGTTTAGAATTTCTTGCTTCGGATTTAGGATTTTGGTTTTTTGGCTCCGTAGAGAGAACGGCCGCGGCGACGCTTATCAACGCCTGTTGCATCCAACTTACCGCGAACGATAGTGTAACGAACACCGATGTCCTTTACACGTCCGCCACGCACCAAGACCACTGAGTGCTCTTGCAGGTTGTGTCCCTCGCCGGGGATATATGCGGTAATTTCCTGACCGTTGGTGAGTCGTACACGAGCTATCTTTCGAATAGCCGAGTTCGGCTTACGCGGAGTTTTCGTCGTCACACGCGTACATACACCGCGCTTGAAAGGCGCAGGGTAGAAAGAAGGGCGGTTTTTGAGCGTGTTGAAACCGCGGGCAAGCGCCACAGTCTTCGAGCGCCACGTTTTCTTGGTGCGGCCTTTACGCGTTAGTTGATTTATTGTTGACATGTTTGGGTAGCTTTCAGCTGTCAGGTTTCAGTTTTCAGCAAAATGCCGAAACTAAAAAGCGCCGAAAGTGCTAGAGAAATGTACTATGTATGCTCTGCAATTGCAAGATTTCCGCGAAATTCAGATTCCTGCAATCGCGTGTGCGAGAGACTGAATGAATCCGAAGAAAGTCCCCCCAGCAAGAATGATAAAAAGAATTACAAGACCGAATCCTAAAAAAGGATTTCCTTCAAGGTACGAACGGAAACGATCATACGAGAAAGCAAG
>DPYD01000025.1 GCA_003545515.1 Candidatus Kaiserbacteria bacterium
GAGAGAAAAGATGGGAACCCTCGGGTGAAGAAGATGTGCAAGCGCTCTATCTGGACGCAGAAGGGAAAAGTATAAGTGCGGACACAACCGTCACGGAGGTCATTGATGAAATTCCGGTCACGGGCGGAAATATATACGAATCCTTTCTCACCGACCTTGTAACTGCAAGCTCCGCGGGGACGATCGCAGGATACGCGGCCGTTCCATACGATTGGCGTTTATCCATGCCCGACATTCTCGCAGACGGCGAACTCGAAGAAACACTCCGTACTCTCGCCGCATCGTCGCAGACCGGCAAGGTCGCTATCGTCGCGCACTCGAACGGCGGTCTTCTCGCCAAAGCACTCATCAACGAACTTGGTGCTGAAGCAAGCGAACTTATTGAGCAACTCATCTTGGTTGGCGTTCCACAGCTGGGTACTCCACAAGCCGTTGGCGCGCTCCTCCACGGCTACGATACTGGTCTTCCATTCGACTGGTTCCCGCTCATTCTCTCGCCGGAGCGTGCTCGCGATTTCGCAAAGAACGCTCCTTTCGCCTATCATCTCCTACCGCACAGTGATTACTACAACAATGCCGGTGCCTCTATCACTACTCCGCTTGTCGTTTTTGAGACGGGTGAGGCGACGCAGGCATTTATTGACGCGTATGGCATGGCGGTAGGCAACGCAGACGAACTTCGCGGTTTTCTCCTGGGAACGGAGGGAAGAACTGCGCCCGCGTACGACGACCTTGAGCACCCCTCGCTCGGCAATACCGCACTCCTCTCATACGCCGAAACGCTCCAGCAAGAAATCGGCTCCTCGTGGCAAGCGCCAGAAGGCATAACCGTGCACCAGATAGCGGGCATCGGCGAAGACACACTTGCGGGCATCACGTACAAGACGGTGCGGGAGTGTACGAGGTTTATTCTTGCAAGTAAGATTTGCTTGGCATACGAAAACAAACTTTCCTACACGCCCGAGACAGTTATCGACGGCGACGGCACAGTGGTGGTACCGAGCGCCTTGGCGATGAGCGACAGTGCGGAGAATGTGAGGAGATGGTGGATGGATTTGAAAAATAATAACAAAGATAACGATCGACGCTGGATCTTCAGATTAGATCACGGGGACATTTTTGAAGTATCTGAACTCCGCGCCTTCATCTTCGACAACCTCCTCACGTCTGCCACAGACTCACTGCCCGAATACGTTTCCAATCTTGCTCCCGAATTCACCGCTGAGAATCGCCTCCGCTTTGTTCTCCACTCGCCGCTCGCACTCTCTGTAACAGATAGCGAAAGCAACGAAATAAACGAAACCGTTTCTACTATTCTCGGAGCCACTTACACACGTTATGGCGAAGTGCAGGTCATCACCATTCCCGTCGATGCGAATCCCACCGTCACCCTCATCGGTGTTGACGATGGCTCTTTCACGCTTGAAATAGAAGAGTACGAAGGAGACACGCAAGTCGCATACTCTGCGTTCTCTGGTATTCCATCCTCCGCGAACACACTCGCGACAATGAGCTTTCCCGATGGAACCATCCAGAACGCAGAAGAACTTACGGTGGACTATGATGGCGACGGCATAATTGATTTTACGCTTGCACCGGAAGATGGCGAAGAAATAACGCTTGATGAGCCGTCCCTCACGACACTGCTCGCGGCGCTCAAGGAAATAGTTGGCGGAATGGACATCAAAGATAAACTCAAGAAGAACCTCCTCAAGAAAATAGAGAATCTAGAGAAAAAGATAGAAAAGAAGAAGGAAAAGAACGCAAAGATTCTCGCCAAGCTTGAAAATAAAATCACTAAGCAAGAGGAAAAAGGGAAACTAGACTCCGCTGATGCGGATGAACTCCTCGCGCTTCTTGAAGAACTTGAAGCACAGGCGGAGAATGTCGCGCTTGATGTTGAGGTACTCGTCGCGCTCAAAGAAAAAATAGAGTCGCTTGATATCAAGAAAGGACTCAAGAATAACTTGCTTAAGCGCGTGGAGAAACTGGAGAATATGCAACAACTCACCAAGACGCTCTTAAAGTTGTCGGCTACAATAGTGAAGAAGGGGGAGAAAGGGAAGATAGATAATGCTGACGTCGAAGTCCTGCTACAATTATTGGAACAGATAGAACAAGTGATATGAAATGGGTAACCAAAAAAGCAGCTTTCCTAGTTTTCTTTTTCAGCCTCATTACTGCTGTCACATTAGTAGCTTTTTGGATTTGTGGCGCTCCTAACCTAATGCATCAAGAAAAATGCATTCGCATCCTCGATTCCTCCGTCGTTTCAATATTTTTCAACATCGCTGCATATTTAACTCTAGTTATTCTTCCATCCTTCTTCGCTCTCCCCCTCGCCTCCACCGTCTTTGAAGTATGGAAACGCTTTGCCGTGTGGGCGGTGCCTGCGGTGCTTGCCGTTACCGCACTCCTCATCTTCGGCGGGGAAGGCAACGCATACTTCTCATTTGGCTTCGGGCCGTTCATTCTCATGATTCTCTACGGCCTCTACTTCCTCGTCTCGCTCGTCATTATCATCATCGCCGCTGTGAAAGCACGAAAGAAACAAATGTAACTCGCACAAGCCCCCTTTTGTTTTTGCACGCGAGGATTGGAGGTAGAATGTTCCGATGAAGCAAGCGGAAGCACTCGCGATCTTGAAAACCGGCGCGAACGTGTTTTTGACGGGCGAGCCGGGGAGCGGCAAGACGCACACTATCAATCAATATGTGGCGTATCTGCGCTCCTGCGGTATCGAGCCCGCGATCACCGCCTCGACCGGCATCGCCGCAACGCACATCGGCGGATACACCATTCATTCATGGAGCGGGATTGGGGTGCGGCGCGATCTCACAAACTACGATCTTGACCGAATTGGGCAGAACAGAAATGTCGTCCGGCGCGTCGGCAATGCTCGCATCCTCATCATCGACGAAGTATCCATGCTCTCCGCGCAAACGCTCGCAATGGTCGACGCAGTGTGTCGCGAACTGCGGCGGTCCGGGCAACCTTTTGGCGGACTGCAGACCGTTCTTGTCGGCGATTTTTTCCAACTGCC
>DPYD01000063.1 GCA_003545515.1 Candidatus Kaiserbacteria bacterium
TATACGCTCCGAAGTGAGAAAGTAAAACAGATATTTAAAGTCCAGGAAACAATTATACGATCGTTCCGCGAAGCTCTAAAAAGAGAAGAATTCACTGAATTCCAAGCGCCGGTTCTTGTTGGGGCAGATGCGGAGGGGGGAGCTGCAGCATTTCCCGTTGAATATTATTACGATCAAAAAGCGTATCTCGCGACAAGTCCACAGTTGTATAAACAAATTATGGTGGGTGTGTACGAGCGCGTCTTCGCGACACCAAAAGTATTTCGTGCAGAGAAACACTCTACAAGTCGGCATCTCCCAGAATATACTTCTCTAGATTTTGAGATGGGCTTTATCGATGACCACAAAGATGTGATGCAGATGCTAGAAGGTACTATTCGACATATTGTGAATAGTGTTGTAGAAATGCACGATATAGCGCAACCACTTATTCCGGGAAAAATACCTATTCTCAAATTGCGTGAAGCTCAGAAAATCCTCAACGTTCCTGAAGAACCAGATCTAGATCCTGAACACGAACGGCAGATTTGCGAGTGGGCAAAAGAGAAACACGCATCAGAATTCATATTCATCACGCACTACCCGGTGTCAAAGCGTCCCTTTTACACATATGAGGATGAGAACGACCCCGGATTCACGAAAAGCTTTGACCTACTGTTCCGCGGACTCGAGATTACAACAGGAGGGCAGCGCATTCACGACCATGATCTCCTCATAGAGCGTATTCAAAGCAGAGGGCTCGATCCAAAAAGATTCTCCTTTTACCTTCAAACATTTAAATACGGAATGCCTCCTCATGGCGGTTCGGCAACTGGCCTTGAGCGTATAACTGCACGCCTTCTCAATCTTGTAAACGTTAAGGAGGCGACACTTTTCCCGCGTGATCTCAATCGCATTGACAACCTTCTCTCTACCGATGAAGCATGAATGAGAAATTCCACATTGAAACAACGGCATACCAAGGACCGTTGGAGACCCTTTTAAATCTCATCGAAGAGCGTAAACTTTCCGTGTCCGAAGTATCGCTTGCGGAAGTGTGCGACGCATACCTTGCATACGTGGAGAAACTGCCGGAACTTCCTCTGGGTGAGACGGCTCAATTCATTCTCGTTGCATCCACTCTGCTTCTCATCAAATCTCGCACTCTTCTTCCCACGCTCTCACTTTCCGAAGAGGAAAAGGAGAGCGTGGAGGAGCTGGAACGTCGTCTTGCGCGTTACACGCTCGTGCGGAAGGCGGCGAAACTTTTACGCCGCGAATGGGGAAAGACACCGCTTATGCTTAGAACGCGCGCGCCGATACGAATGCCCGTATTTGCTCCCGCTGAAGCAACACTCGAGCGTGTCAGCGCCATCGCCAAACGGCTCGTATCTATGCTTCCGAAGCCCGAAAAACTCGCACAGGTCGCTGTAGCACCTATACTCGCCCTGGAAGACGTTATAACGAGCTTGAAGGTTCGCATCGCATCCGCCTTGAAAGCTCGTTTCAGTGAACTCACGCGCTCCCGCAATAAACAAGAGACGATCGTCTACTTCCTCGCCACACTGGAACTTGTGCGCTCAGGTTCAATAAGCGCGACGCAAGAGCGGCTGTTTGAAGATATAACGCTAGTTGCAGAAATGCCCCAACTACCCCGTTATGGTGCGTGAATAGTTTTCAGTTGTCAGCTTTCAGCTTTCGGAAATACAAATATATATGAACGAAGAGGTAACAACAGGAACATTATCACAACGCGCGGAGGCCCTGCTCTTTACCGAAGGCGGTGCCATGACGCATCGCAAACTCTTATCGCTCCTTGGATGCAAAGAAGGCGAATTAACTTCAGCGCTCAAGGAGCTGAGCGAACAGTTGCAGGGAAGAGGGGTATCTCTCATTCAAACGGACAACGAGGTGAGTCTTGCTGTTTCAAAAAGCACGTCGGGAACCGTGCAAGAGGCGCTAGAGCGCGAACTTTCGCGTGATATCGGCGATGCGGGTCTCGAGATACTTTCAATCGTACTGTATGCGGGCCCCTCTACGCGTGCAAAGATAGATTACATACGTGGCGTCAATTCCGCCTCCACTTTGCGCACACTGCTAGCCCGCGAACTCTTGGAGCGCGAAGGGAATCCCAACGATGCTCGCGAATATCTTTACAAACCGACGGTCGAACTATTGGCACATCTCGGCGTCTCGAACATGAACGAACTGCCCGATTATGTTACGATAGCCACCGAGCTGAAGAATTTTGAACATCATGGAGACACAGAAAGAGCAACCGGGTGAACTTCCTGACGAAAAGTATCAGCACCCCCGGCCTCCTGTCGGAAATATGTTGGGCGCAGGATTTCTGGCGGTTTTCTTGTTTGGCACACTCGCAATTACGGCGATATATGTATTCCCGCTGGAGAATCCCGAGTCTCAAGTTGCGTCTGCCGCAAGCGTTTATGATCCATACGCGAACGTTAAGCTTTCCGCAACAAGCGCAATTGTCGTTGATCTTACGAACGGGAAAACCCTCTTTGCTTTGAATACGGACACCCAGCTGCCGTTGGCGTCACTCACGAAAATTGCTCTTGTGCAGGCGGCGTCTGAAGTATTGCTTCCGGACGACATCATTTTTGTCGCGCGCGACATTACGAGCGCGGGTGGCGTACAAATCTTACCCGCAGGGAAGTCTTGGCGTACGCAAGATATCATCGACGCTGTTCTTGTAGCGTCCTCGAATAATGGCGCTGAGATTCTTGCAGAAGTCGCAAATAAACTCTTACACGAACGTTTCCCGGAGGCACCAGCCGACACAACCTTGTGGCGTATGAATGCTCTTGCCCGAGAATTGGGGCTCAAACAAACATACTTTCTAAGCGTGAACGGCCTCGACGTGTCGGACACGTTCGCAAGCGCGTACGGCTCCGCACGTGATATGGCCACTCTTTTCACTCACGCATTTGAGACGAATTCCATGGCATTTTCCGGTACGGCACGAGAGGGAATCACGTTTATCTCGAGTGACGAAACACAGGGGACGATCGCCCGTAACACAAACGAGCTCGCGGGAGTTATACCCGGACTTATAATGGGAAAAACGGGATTTACGGATTTGGCTGGAGGAAATCTTGTTGTGATATTCGACGTCGGTATCGTGCATCCTGTTGTTGCGGTAGTTTTAGGATCAACACAAGAAGGCAGGTTTGAAGACATGCAAAAGCTCGTGAATGTAACTCGAACCCTGATCACCGCAGAATAGGATAATTTCCCACGCCTCCCCCGAAGATTCTCCTCTTGCTTGCGTACGCTATACTATACCTATGCTTCCAGATATAGTGAGGGTTTTGGCCCCGGCCACCGCATCTTTCGTCATCGGCATGGCGATTACTCCGCTTGTAACCCTTTATCTTTACAAATATAAAGCTTGGAAAAAACGTCCGGGAAAACAAGCGCTCGACGGAACTGAAGCTCTTGAGTTCAATCGTCTTCACGAAGAACGTGAAGTACGTGCGCCTCGTATGGGCGGCATTGTAATATGGGGAAGCGCAGCTCTTACTATTCTCGGTATCGCGCTTTTTGTTCGATTCGTTCCCGAAGCCGGACTCTTCAAACTAGATTTCCTTTCGCGCAATCAGACATGGATACCGTTTGCAACACTTCTCGTAGGAGCCTTCGTCGGCATGGCAGACGACATTCTCACCATTCGAGTCGGCGGTCGCGGAGTGCCTCTTTCTCTACGGCTATCTCTCGTTGTTCTCCTATCTTCATTCATTGGTTGGTGGTTTTGGGAGAAACTCGATGTCACGGCTGTCAACATACCGTTCGGCGCTCCCCTGGAGGTCGGATGGCTCGTTATCCCGCTTTTCGTTACCATATCGCTTGCACTGTATGCTTCCGGCGTTATTGACGGCATAGACGGACTCTCTGGAGGTGTTTTTGGCTCGATTTTCGCTTCCTACGCCATTATATCCTTCGCTCAAGATCAGATAGATCTGGCGGCGTTTTCAGCTGCCGTTCTTGGCGGAATCTTAGCTTTCTTATGGTTCAACATCCCTCCTGCGCGCTTTTATATGTCGGAAACAGGAACAATGGCTCTCACGCTCACGATAGCGACTCTCGCGTTCATGACCGACTCTCTGGGCGGTGGAGTCGGCATCGCGGTTCTCCCTGTTATCGGCGCCCTGCTTGCGGCAACCGTATTCTCAAACATAGTACAGACGGTGTCTAAGAAATTCTTCGGCAAAAAAATCTTCCGAATCGCACCTTTACATCATCACTTTGAAGCCATCGGATGGCCCGCGTATAAAGTAGTCATGCGTTACTGGGTTCTTTCTGTTGTATTTGCGTTCGCGGGCGTTATTCTTGCGCTCGCTTCGATATAGACATATGTCCAGACGAACCTCTAGTGTGGACAAACCACTGGCAATACTGCTCGTCCTTCTTGTTGGAAGCGGCCTATTTATATTTTCCTCGGCTCTCTTCGGACCACTCGCACGCGGCGCTTCAAACACATCTTCGGTCGCCTTCAACCATCTTGTTCTCGGCGTTGGTGCAGGGCTCATAGCATTACTCGCGGCGAGTTTCATCAACTATCGCACTTGGCGCCGTTTTGCACCGCATCTCTTCCTGCTTGCGCTTGTCGCAACCGCACTCGTCTTTATACCATCCTTGGGCTTTGAACACGGCGGCGGCAGACGATGGATCGCCATCGCCGGCCTAACGTTTCAACCCTCTGAAGCGCTCAAAATAGGGACCATTTTTATGGCTGCCGCATATTTTTCTTTTATTCAAGCCCGAATACTGCAAATACCGTATGGCCTCGGAGGTTTTCTTGCACTTTTATCCTTTCCCGCGGTACTTCTTATTCTTCAGCCAGATGTCGGGACTTTGGGCGTCATCGTACTTTCTACCGGAACGGTGTTTCTCGTAGCAGGAGCCCGTATGCGGGACGTAGCCATTTTGCTATGTATAGGAATCATTGTTATCTCGACGCTTGCGGTCATCAAACCGCATGTGCGCGACCGTGTAGAGACATTTTTTGATCCCTCGCGCGCACCCCAAGCAGAAGGATGGCAGATCAGACAATCTCTGATAGCTATCGGCTCTGGTGAGCTTACGGGACGCGGATTTGGACAGAGCGTCCAGAAATTTACCTATTTACCTGAACCGATGGGAGATTCAATCTTTGCAATAGCGGGAGAGGAATTCGGTTTCATCGGAGCGGCGTCCATTATCGGGCTTTTTCTTGCATTCGCCTTGCGCGGCTTTGCGATAGCTTCTCGCGCCGCGGATCCTTTTGGAGCACTCCTCGCGGTCGGCATCTCCTCATATCTTTCTATAGAAGCGTTCGTTAATATCGCAGGAATGCTGGGCGTCATACCTCTCACGGGAGTGCCTTTGACCTTCATAAGCCAAGGGGGAAGCGCCATGCTCGTCTCGCTCTTTTCCGCGGGAGTTCTTCTTAATATTTCCAAATACGTTCGCCGCACAAAATGACCTTTCGACATCGCCCCGTTAGGGGGAGGGAATCATGTTTATCCTGCGGCTCCTGCCTGCGCCGTGCCAGCACAGGTAGACGCAGGCAGGCGGAAATGTGAGAGTAATATTTCCGCGACCTCTAACGAGGTGCTAAAATGGCCGAATGCGAATTGTACTTACTGGCGGAGGAAGCGGAGGGCACTTTTACCCTCTCATAGCGGTGACCGAGGCCCTGGAGGATATTGTGAAAGAACGCAAGCTGATAGAGCCGGAACTTTTTTATGCCGGCCCGTCGCCCTTTGATGACACTGCTCTTATCGAGCACGAAATAACGCATCTGCCGAACTCTGCGGGCAAGAGGCGTCATCACCCGAGTATTCTTAATATCTTTGACATATTCAAGACAGGGTGGGGCATTATTCAGGCAACTATCGGACTTTTTCAACTCTACCCGGACATTGTGTTCTCTACGGGAGGATATGCGGCGTTCCCAACCCTATGGGCGGCGCGACTTTTACGGATTCCGGTAATCATCTATGATGCGGATGTGATGCCTGGTCGCGTGTCGATGTGGTCGGCACGTTTCGCGCACTGGATAGCGCTTGCGCATCCAGACGCGGCTAAACAATTTCCCGAAGAATATCTAGAAAAAATAGCGCGCACCGGTCATCCCATACGCAAAGAGATACTTCTAGTGGCGAAAGAGGGGGAGTATGAGTTCTTGAAACTTGATCGCACCACTCCGACTATCTTCATAATGGGTGGCTCACAAGGCGCAGTTGCTCTTAACGAAGCCACTCTGAACGCACTACCGGAGCTTTTAGAAAGCTACAATATCGTTCATCAAACTGGGAAGACGAACCTAAAAGAGGTTACGGATATCGCTTCCGTTGTTCTCAAGAATTCGCGGCACGCTGATCGCTATCGTCCGTTTGGCCTTTTGAATACGCTCGCCATGCGCATGTCGGCAGGTGCGGCATCTGTCATTGTTTCGCGCGCGGGAAGCGGTTCCATTTTCGAGATAGCAACGTGGGGCATTCCGGCCATTCTTGTTCCGATACCGACTGATATATCCCGTGACCAGACAGAAAATGCATTTTCGTACGCGCGCGCTGGGGCCGCGACGGTCTTGGAGCAAAAAAACCTAGCGCCGCATCTCCTTATTGCCGAGATTCGCCGTATCATGGAAGATGAAGCTCTCCAAAAGAGAATGGTGGAAGCCGGGCGTGAGTTTGCGCGGCCGGATGCGGCTCAAAAAATAGCAAAGATAATCATTGAGACCGCTCTTGAGCATCAGTCAGTATGACCCGAACAGTGCGTGTTCGATATCCTCCGAGTCCGACCGGATTTTGTCATGTCGGGACGGCGCGCATGGCGCTTTTGAATTTCCTGTTCGCTAAAAAACATGGAGGCGCCATCGTTTTTAGGGTGGAAGACACCGACGAAGAACGGAGCAAAAAAGAGTACGAGGATGACATTATAGAAAGTTTTACGTGGCTCGGTCTTTCGTGGGATGAATTCTATCGTCAATCCGAACGCACGAAAGTGTATCAGGAAGCGATTAAAGATCTTATCGACGCGGACAAAGCATATGTTTCGGAAGAGGAAAGCAAAAAAAACCCTGGAGAAAAAGTCCACGTCGTGCGTTTGCGGAATCCCGGAACACGCGTAACGTTCGTCGACATAATTCGAGGCGAGATATCGTTTGATACCGCCGAGCTCGGTGATTTTGCGATCGCGCGGAGTCTCGAGGCGCCGCTTTACCATCTTTCTGTCGTCGTGGATGACGAAGCTATGGGGATTACGCACATCATCCGTGGCGAAGACCACATCTCCAATACACCGCGGCAAATTCTTATTCAAGAGGCCCTCGGCTATTCTCGACCTCAGTATGCACACTATCCATTACATTTGGCTATGGACCGGTCCAAACTTTCGAAGCGTAAAGGCGATGTTGCCATTCGCGACTACCGGGAAAAAGGGTATCTTTCTGGGGCCCTGCGAAATTACCTTGCTAACTTAGGATGGACACCGCCCTCAGAACGAGAAATTCTTACACTCGACGAAATGATAGTGGAATTCGAACTCACCGATGTGCACAAAAGCGGCGCAGTTTTCGACATTGAGAAACTTCGTTGGTTCAATCGTGAATATCTCCTTCGGCTTCCCGAGAGTACGTTTCAAAAAGAATCCATGGTCACACTACGAAAGGATCTTGCAGAACGAAAAGTCAAGTGGGACGAGAAAGTCGCGTCGTCGCTCGTGCATATTTTGCGGGAACGCATCAGCACATGGGGTGATATACATACACTCGTAGTAGAAGGAGAGTTCGATTACTTCTTCATGAACCCACGAATTGACCCCGAGCTTATTCCGGGTAAAAACTCTGACGTAGAGACCGCGGCAAAACATCTGACAAAAATAAAAGGCATGCTGTCGGCTCTTAGCGTAAAAGAGTTTGCGAACGCCGAGAGCGTCAAGGCATCCGTATGGGAGTATGCCACAAAAGAGGGGAGAGGAGCCGTTCTGTGGCCTCTACGGTATATTCTGACGGGTCGTGAACGCTCCCCTGATCCGTTTATCGTAGCCGCCGCAATAGGAAAAGAAGCCGTTCTTGAACGTATTGACATAGCTAGAGAGATATTGCAGAGACCATGACTGCACACATCGGCATTCGCGCTTTTCTTACCATTGCCGTTTATGCGGTTTTTTTTCTGGCTCCGCACGCGTTCGGAGAGACCGTTTCGGAGATACGACAGCAAATAGAAGACCATAATACGCAAATTGAGGAGCTGAACAAAGAAATCGCCGCATTCGAAAAAGAATTGGTTGAAGTTGGCAAACAAAAACAAACGCTTCAAAACACGTTATCTCAGATAGATCTGTCGCGTAAAAAACTCAACGCTTCCATTAGCGTGACAAAAAATAAAATTGGCGCTATTCAACTTGAACTGCAGAATCTTTCCCGAAACATCGCCAGTACCGAAGATCTGATACAGATAAACGAAAGCGGACTTGGGGAAACCATTCGTCGCCTAAATGAGGCGGAGGCACGCAGTCTTGCTCTTACACTACTTTCGACAGATGGACTTTCGTCACTCTGGAATGATATGGATGAAACGAGACGTATCCAAAGCGCGATGAAAACCGGTATAGAAAGACTCTCTGCGGAAAAACGTTCTCTAGCTGATACAAAGGATGCTACGGAACGGAAGCGAGCGGAGCTTCTCGTACAGCAAAAAAAACTAGTGGCGGAACAAGGAGCCCTCGAAGCTTCGCGGCGCGCGCAGGCCGATCTTCTTGCTCAAACAAAATCTCAAGAATCAAGCTACCAGGCATTACTCATAGAAAAACAAGCCGCCAGAACTTCATTTGAACAGGCACTGGAGGATCTTGAGTCAAAATTGGAGTTCGTTTTGGATCCCTCACGCGTCCCACCTGTGGGTAAGGGAATACTGCGCTGGCCGCTGGATGATGTGTTCGTTACTCAAGAGTTCGGCAAAACTTCTTCTTCTGGTCGCCTGTATGCTTCCGGCACCCACAACGGCGTGGATTTCCGTGCATCGATAGGAACACCCATCAAAGCGGCGCTTAGCGGTACGGTAATAGATACCGGAAACACCGATGGCGGCGGCTGTTGGTCATACGGCAAGTGGGTATTGATAAGACATGGAAACGGCCTTTCAACGCTCTATGCGCACCTATCCAACATAAGCGTGTCTCCGGGAGAAGCCGTTGCCACAGGGCAAATTATCGGCTTCAGCGGGTTTACGGGCTATGCGACCGGACCGCACCTACACTTCACCGTTTTTGCCTCTGACGGTGTTCAGGTAAAGAATTTAGGGAGTTGGTATAAAGAGAACGGTCTGCCTGCAACAACGGCATGCGCCAAAAAAGAGGCTGTTATTCCGGTGGCGGCTCAGAGCGCATACTTGAATCCGTTTGACTATTTATAGTGAGCTTGTCGAACTACCTCTGATGTACTAGTGAGTAGAGAGTAGTAATGAATGCATGCATACACGCCGTGATACAACTACTGACTATTTTCTGCTGACTACTAACTAGTATTGCATTAATTTAATTTCCAACCCACCTCACGTCCTAGTATGTTTGAAAACCTCCACTCGCTACATATTGCCCGCCCCGAACAGAACACGTGCAACGGAGGGTTCTGTATCACCACTGTGGCATTACGCACCAGCTTGTGCCCATCCCACGCGATGTTCTCTCGGGCAATATGCGCGCTCGCTTGCGGTAAACAGTTTCAAACATACTCCAGTGTACGATTCAACAGGGTCGAGAATTAATTTTATGTACTACTAGTTAGGCTCCTTCCACTCCACGATACGCATTGCCTTCAGTTCTATTTTGGACGCACTGCGGAGTAGTCTCGCATTTTTCTTCGGAACGATAGGGAAGTGCCTGCTGTTGTCCAATTTCTCTGCAAGCCAAAGCAGATTCTCTTCGGAGGTGACCCAACGCTCCGGAGCGAATCGCCGCAGATCAAAAGGTTTGGAATACGCAAGGAGTGACTTACGTCCATCGTCCCACATCACGTACTCGTGGAAATACGACATTGCGAGTTCTCGTATCGTTTTGTAAACAGGGTCACGCCAGCGCAACATTGTATGATTGGTTTTGGAAATAGCGCCCCAGTAGCCGTTGTGCTGAAAAAGCGTGATAACATGATCCTCGTCACTTGCAATAGTTTGTAAGTCCAAGAGTAGGGGAGAGTGCCCGTTATACATAAGTGCGGCGGCGGCGAGAAGCGCTCCCTCGAAGCAATGTGCCGTCTTTTCCCGCAAAACCATCCTAGGCGACATGTATGTTTCCCCTTGAATTTCAAAATTCATCGACAGGGTATCAAGATAATCCTGAATCTTCTGTGGTGTATTGAGACTCTCAAACACCCGTCGCTCCGGGGGAGTAAGAATGGCTCGAAGACGGTCTGCGTACTGCATAATATTATTTATTATAATGTCATTTATGCGCGCGTATAAGGCCTTCTAACAATTAGCAAGGGTTTTTCCACATAAGTGTGCTTGTGCGGGTTTTTGATTGGCGCTACTGTACAGGTATTGTAATTGAGTGTTAGAGTAATTATACTCAATTCAATATATTACACCGCGAAGCCAGAAAACGTCTCCCCCATATACACACATGAAAAATCCTCAAAAAAAGAAACGCGGGTACGAACGAGAGTATACATTTTTGCCGCACGCGGACGATTTCCTACTGTACATCAAGGCAAACAATTATTCAGAGGAAACACAGTACAATTACAAAAGAGATTTAGAAACTTTTGACATCTTTCTTGACGAGGAAATGGGGGGTCTCCCCTTCTCCAAGCTAACAAAGCGCATTATTGAACAGTATAAGGCGTATTTAAATTCCCGTGATCGGAAAACTGCCGGCGGTGAAATCGCGTTAAAACACCTCAAGAGCGGCTCTGTAAACCGTACATTAAGTTCTTTACGGCGATACTTAGCGTACTTGATAGATATGGACTATCAGGTACCTGTAGCTCCCGGCTCCATCAAGCTTTTGCGCATGGAGAAAAAACATCCGCAAGTTTCCGAGCTTAAGGAATTGGTACAGCTTATCGAATCGCCCATGAAATTCGAGCAAGACAAATTGGTTGCGCTACGCAATCGCGCGGCTATGGAAGTCCTACTCGCTTCTGGTATGCGTATTTCCGAGCTCATTTCTCTCAAAATAAATCAGTTGGACAAAACGGGAAGAATTTTCATAGAAGGAAAGGGCAGAAAACAGCGTTTCGTATATCTTACAGAGCGCGCTCAAAAACACATCAGAAATTATTTGGAGAAACGTGTCGATGATTCCCCTTTTCTCTTCGTCGCAAAACGCGGCAGGAACGCTCACGATAAAAATAAACACTTGTCGCCGAATTATTTGCAAATGAAAATAAAACAGTACCGCGAGCTTTTAGGTATAAACGTTCCGACGAGCGCGCACTCTTTGCGGCACGGTTTTGCCACTTACTTGGCGGAGGAAGGCGCGAATCCGGCCGCCATACAGATACTGCTCGGTCACGAATCACTAGACACTACGACGCGCTATGTTCATGCCTCCGACAAGTACGCGGAAAGTACCCATAGAAAGTTCCACCCTCTGAAAGAATAATAACCTGCTCAAACTATGAATAAGCAAAATAAAAAAAGCATATTCTAATCCGTTAACACTTAACATTGACATCAGCACGGTCCACGAGAAATTCCATGGCGGCCGTGATATCTACGATGAATGAATAGCGCGTATGAATACCCTCTCGAAAATCCGCGACATATTCTACTCCGGCGATTTCGCGTTCAATGGTGAATCCGAATCAATCAACGAGATATCCTTTTTGCTCGACGAGAAGTACTTGTTTCTCGACTCAGTTGAGATAGCGAAGAAGCTGGAATATGTCCGGCTCGCTGATGAAATAGCAAGAAAACATATACACGATGCGGCCGCTGGTGGTGGCTACACTCACATTGCCTTAAAAGTTCTGAGCGGAAGATATTTGCAGAAAACAAAAGGGCGACAATCTCTATTTGAACAGCCCTTTTGTGGCTACTTCCCAGATGTTTTGTGCGAGGACAAAAGCATTGCTGTTGAGTGCGGCCACACGCAGAATCCACGCAAGATGCTCGATTATTTCCGCCAAGGTGGCATACAAGAGTTTATACAAGTCCCATACCCTTCCGAGGACGACAATGTGCTCACGGGGTTCGTATTCACTGTCGGCGACCAGCTAATTGAATTTCTCAACTTCCTTGATGAGACGACACGAAACAAAACTAAAGAAGTGTTCCGAAAAAGAGACCGTCCGGAAGCTTAAACTGAACGAGCGTTCTTGCACTTTACTTACCTCCTATTTTGTCAATTGCACGCAATACTTCAAGTGGCAATGCAAAGACAACAGTGTTCGATTGGTCCGACGAAAGATCATTGACAGTCTGCAGTGTGCGTAAATGAAGCGCTCCAGGAGCGGCCGAAAGCATATCGGCGGCCTTGGCCAAATTTTCGGCCGCGATCACCTCCCCTTGCGCTTTTATGATGACGGCTCGTTTTTCACGTTCCGCCTCCGCCTGCTTTGCGATAGTGCGCTCCATATCGGCCGGAAGCGCAACATCTTTCAGCTCAACGTTGGAAACTTTGAGACCCCACGGATCGGAAGCTTCGTCTACGATTCTTCGAATGCGCTCTGATATCTTCTCGCGAGAAGCAAGAAGTTCGTCTAGCTCCACCTCCCCAACTGCATTTCTCATGGTCGTCTGCGCAAGTTGTCTCATCGCATAAATAAAATCCTCGACTTCAAGAATAACTTTAGCGGCATCCGCCACCTTGTAGTAAATGACTGCGTTCACACCCACAGAAATATTGTCCTTGGTAATGGCTTTCTGCTCAGGCACGTCCACGGCCTTCACGCGCATGTCGACCTTTCGTAATTGTTGAAACACGGGAATAACGATTCGCCAACCCGGCTCTTTTATGCCGGTAAATCGACCCATAAGGAACATGACCCCTCGCTCATACTGATTAACCTGTCTAATGACCGCGAAAAGAACTATTACCGCAAGGATTGCAAGTGAGAATGTGACGTACATATAGACAATCTACCACGGGATTTTGAATTCCGAGAATTCAGGCAAGAATTTACGGCCGTATAGAATCCTGGAGATGACCTCTGCGTGCGACAAGGCACCCGTAAGCGCATTATGTGGCGTTGGTTCTTCCGGAATGCCGACATACTTCATAGCCGCATCCAGATCCAAAGCCGAACGACGGTGCAAAATAGGGGGCTGAATCCCCCTCCCTATCATGTGCATATATGCGAGCGTATGCACATCAATCGTACGAAACGCGAACGGCCAGTCGGTGTGTAGGGCGCGCTCTGCGGCCGCTTTCAAGAAATCTCGGTCAAAGGAGACATTTTGACCGGCCAATGTACATTCTTCCACCCCCTCGCTCCATCGGAGGAAGGCGTGCGTAAGCTCTGCCTCGCTCTGTTTTTTGGGGTCGGTGATTTGCTTCTTCGTAAACCCGTTCACTGCAAGCGCTTCGTCCATAATATGCGCCCCATCCCATATCCGACATTCCTCATAAAAACGGTTCGACGGGTTCTTAAAATCCAGCGCTCCTACAGATACGATAGAATGCTTTTGTGGCTCTGTTCCTGAAGCTTCTATATCTACGACAAGCATAGGGCACATAGTAAATAGTAAATAGAGAATAGTAAATAGTAATAAGTCAGCGCCACTTGATTGTGGTAGGAAATCCTGTATATTGGTTGCGGTGCTCTGAAGATTCGGGCACCTGGATTTAAACTACTGACTATTTTCTATTCACTACTAACTAACTCTTATGGCGACAACAAAAGCAGGTGGGTCAGCAAAAAACCTCAGGGATTCAAACCCAAAATACCTAGGGCTTAAGCGCTCAGATGGTCAGAAAGTCACCGAGGGTGAGATAATCGTTCGCCAGCGCGGTACTAAAATCCTCCCCGGGCATAATATCGGCGTCGGCCATGATCATACGCTCTTTTCTCGCATCACAGGCACTGTAAAATTTCGTTCAAGACGCAAGATGGATTTCGATGGACGTAGTAAAACTCGTCGCGTTGTTGAGGTAATCAAATACTAAAAAGGCGTGATTGTTACTTGGCGGTCTTCACCACAACCGTCACACGAGCGCGCGCATCTCCGAACGTGAGTTCCACCGTGTGTTCGCCAATCTCCTTCAGAGGTTTCTTGAGTTGCACATATTCTTCCGGCACGACACTCCCCTCTTTACCCAGAGCGAGCACGATGTCTTTCGCCCCGATTGCTTTAAATAATCCGCCTTTTTCTGTAGCGCGCGCTCCTATTTCTACTCGTTTTCCCTCAAGTGATTTAATGGTCGTCTCAATCTTTTCTCTCTCCAATGCCCGAGCATGTGTTTCTCGTGCCATAGCGGCTTCATGAGCCGCGAGTTTCTCTGGTGTTGCCTGTTCAACGAGACCACGCGGTATAAGCATGTTCTGAACATAACCATCAGCAACATCCTTTATCTCCCCTCTCTGCCCTACGCCACGCACATCCTTCAGCAAAATTATTTTCATCTCACTTTTTCTACACGATTAAACTCTCACTGGAATACGCTATTGGCTTTTCTCTAATAATAGCGCAACAGCTCTCTCAAGCTGAATATCCTTCCCATCTTCTTTGTCTTCGGGAGTAAATGCAACCTCAATATCAGGCGCAATGCCTTCGAGCGGTATTTGCATGGTGTCGGGCCCTAGCCAACGTGCTACCGTTATTTTAAGCGAGGTGTCAGACGTTATGTTCACCAGCTCTTGAACGGAACCTTTCCCGAACGTTTTTGTTCCGACAATGGTTGCGATACCATAATGCTGGAGCGCTTTGGCAAGAATCTCCGACGCGGAGGCAGAGCCGCGATCTACAAGAACGACCATTTTCAGATTTTGATTGAATATGTCATAACCGCGCGAACGGTGCACCGTGTTCTTGGCGTGTTCAACGTAATCTTCCGTTACGACTATTTTTCCAGACGGAAGAAACCAACTAGCCATATCCACGGCGGCTTCGAGATACCCTCCAGGATTCCCTCGCAGATCCAAAATGAGTCGAGTGCTTCCGGAATCTATAAACTCACGAAGCCCCTCTCGAAAGAGTTGCGGTGAATTTGCCGTAAAACTGTAGAGCTGAATGACAAATACGCCGTCCGGGCGGAGCGTTGTAATTATTGTGGGAACGTTAATGACGTCGCGCGTAACTTGGATTTCCCGGGGCTCACTCAATCCGTCGCGTGCGATGGTAAGTGTTACCGTACTTCCCCTTGGTCCTCGTATCTTTTTTACGGCAGCTCCTACGTCAATACCATTCGTATCGGCCCCATCTATTTTCA
>DPYD01000068.1 GCA_003545515.1 Candidatus Kaiserbacteria bacterium
TTCCGTCCCCACGGTATCTCGAATAGATTGTTGGAAAAGCGAAAAGTGAGAATGTTTTGGAGCATCTCTTTGGCGAGGTAGTGATCTATCCTATATATTTGCTGTTCTTGGAAGAGTTGCCCGACAAGTTCGTCTATTTCTTTCGCCGTCTCCAAATCCATACCAAATGGTTTCTCCACGATAATATGCGTCCAGCCGTCCCCTTCTTTAAGAACGCGCGGGCCACTCAAGCCCGAGCTCGCCAGGTGTCCCACTATCGTCTTGTAGTATTCGGGTGCTACCGCAAGATAGAACAATTTGTTTGCGCAACAATTCCACTCCTTATCAAATTCTGCAAAAGCACGCTCGAGCGCTTCATAGCTCTCAGTGTTTGTAAATTCGCCTTTCTGGAACTTAAAAAGTGATATAAAAGATGCGACGTGCTCGTCAGGTAATTTCGAACCAACTCGCTTTTCAATTATGCTCCGAACGTACTCTCTAAACTCTTTGTCGCTCCAATCACGCCTTGAGAAACCCATGATGCAGAAACGCTCGGACAGTCGTCCTCGCGTGTATAAATAGTAGAGCGCAGGGATAACTTTCCTATGCATCAAATCTCCCGTTGCTCCGAACGCTACGAAAATTGTCGGAGCGTTGTTATCCGGAGGCGCGGTCATACCCGCACACTAACTTCGCGCTTGGCGAAGGCTTGCTGTTAAGCGTGTCAGGAGGTGTTTGCGAGCTTGGCCGCGCAACTTGAGGCTATATTCGCGCTTTTCTGCGTCTTCTCCTGTCATATACGACTCATAGTATACGAGTATGAAAGGCTTGCGCGGCGCCGTTGCAAACGATTTGCCATTGTTGTGTTCTGCAAGCCTTCGCCGCAAGTTATCAGTGCGACCTATATATAAATTCTTATCCTTAGCGCTACAGAGTGCATATACGTAGTACATATTAAATAGCGCGAAGTTAGTGTGCGGGCATAGCGCGCTTATTATACATCTAAAAGTCCCTTCTTGTACGCTAATTCCGCGTTCAGAATGCCGCCGCCTGCGGCGCCGCGCACAGTGTTGTGCGAAAGAGCAACGAACTTGAAATCGAAAACATTATCTTCGCGCAAGCGGCCAACGGTGACGGCCATCCCCTTGTCGGCATCGCGGTCGCGTTTTGGCTGAGGGCGATTCGGTTCGTCTCGATAGATGATAGGTTGTTTGGGTGCGAACGGAAGTTCGAGTTCCTGCGGTTCGCCGCGAAATATTTTCCAGATGTTGAGTATTTTTTGCATACTCGGCTTCTTTTTTCCGAATAGAACATTCACACATGCAAGATGCCCATCGGAGACCGGAACGCGATTGCAGTGTGCCGAGACGGAAAGTCCCTTTATCGGAACAAATTTACCTCCCTTCAATTCGCCGAGTATCTTCAATGGTTCTGTCTCGGTTTTTTCTTCTTCACCAGAAATAAGCGGAATTATATTGTCTATAACATCAAGAGAGGCGACGCCGGGATAACCGGCGCCGGAAACCGCTTGCATGGTCGTTATTATGAGTTTCTCGACATCGAAGCCCGCGGCAATGAGTGCGTGTATGGGTGTTAAGTAGCTCTGTAAAGAGCAGTTGGGCTTTACTACGATAAATCCTTTCTTCCAACCGTTCGCTTTTTGTTGATGTGGGATGACGTCCAGATGATGCGGGTTTATCTCTCCGATCAACATCGGAACATTCGGCGTGCCTCGGTGCGCGGAAGCATTTGAGAAAACCGGAATCCCTGATGCGGCGTATGCATTCTCGGTCGCCTTAATCGCTTCTTTGTCGGGCATTTCGAATGCCGAGAAAACCAATGCGCACGAACCCTCGGCACGCTTCACGTTTGCAACGTCGCCGACAATGAGCGATCCTACATGCGCGGGCACCTCTCCCTCAACGATCCATCCGCCTTTGAGTGCATCGGAATATTTTTTCCCAGCCGAGCTCGGAGAAGCGGCGACATACGCAACCTCGAACCAAGGGTGATCCGAAAGCAGTCGGATATACTGTTGACCGACCATGCCCGTCGCCCCAAGAACTCCGACAGGGATTTTCTTATCCATACCATATTTATACCTCAATTCTTGAACAAGGAATACTGTCCCCAACACGTGGTGGCCAAAGACGATGTCAATTTCCAGCGATGAAGCGCGTGCTTGCGAGCGGATTTCCCTATACTAAGTCGCGGGCGGTGCGCAGTATGTCCGCGAATACTCCGGCGGCCGTAACATCTGCTCCGGCGCCAGGGCCTTGTACGATAAGAGGCGTTGAATTGTAGCGCTTCGTCGTGAATGCGACGATGTTGTCATTATCGGAAAGATTATAAAAAGGATGGGACGGTGGAACTGCCTGCAGTGACACGTTCGCCTTCCCTTTTTCGAATGTAGCTATATAACGCAAGCGCAGGCCCTTCTCTTGTGCCAATTGCTTTTTCTTCTCAAATCGAGCGTCCTCACGTTCGAGCCGCTTGAAAAGCTCCCCGACGCTCTTCGCGTTGCGCGCACGCGAGCTAACCAAGCTCTCCACTTTCACATCAGAAAGTTCCATCACTTCCCCGGTCTCTCGCGCAAGAATAAGTATCTTCCGCGCCACGTCTTTCCCGCTCAAATCTTCGCGCGGATCGGGCTCAGTGTATCCTTTTATGCACGCCTTCCGAACAACCTCGCTGAACCGACGTTTACCGGTAAATTCGTTAAATACATAACTCAAACTACCCGAAAGCACGGCCTCGATCTTCAAAACCTCGTCGCCGGATAGGAAAAGATCATTCAGCGTGCTTATGATAGGAAGCGCCGCGCCCACGTTCGTCTCATATAAAAACTTCACGCCCGGCATTTTTGCGAACTCTCCGATCTTTCGGTAGCGCTTCATGGAACCCGAGGCCGCCTTCTTGTTCGGAGCCACGATCGATATGCGCGCTTTCAATATATCCGCATAAGTCGCCGCCACCTCTTCGCTCGCCGTGCAGTCTACAAACACTTTGTCCGGCAGATCAATACGTTTCATCTTGTCGAGAAAATCGTGCAATTTCATGCGACTTTTCGAAGCAGTAAGCAACGCACGCCAATTTTCGGGATCAATACCGTCCGCCTCTCCTCCAAAGACGATCCCGTCTCCGGATGAAAAAATCATCTTGTCCTGATCTGCGAGCCCAATGATGCGTATAACGTAACCATACTCATCCTTCAAAAATTCATCCTGCTTCGCAATCTGCGACAGAAGGGTTCCGCCGATGAGTCCCGTTCCGATCAAAAAGACGTTGATATATTTCGTGTTGGGGAAAAAGAACCCGGTGTGTATGGCGTTCAGCGCCTTCGCTTCATCTTTCTGCTCAACGACCACGGAAATATTCAACTCGGAAGAACCTTGAGCAATCGCGACGACGTTTATTCCGTTCTTACCAAGCATTTGGAACATGCTTCCTGCAATACCGGGCTGACGGCGGAGACGTTCACCGACAACCGCAATGACTGAAAGCCCTGTACGCACCTCAACTTTGTCTATAAGATTCGCCGCACGTTCAAGCGCAAACTCCTCTTCTATGGCGAGCTTGGCGCAATCCGCATCTTTTGGTGCAACGGCGATGGTGATGGAATTCTGAGATGATGCTTGCGTAATGAGCACCACGTTCACTTTCTCGCGCGCTAGAGCGCTGAACAATCGGCCAACAGCTCCTCGCGCGGAGACCATGCCGCCTCCCTCCACCTCAAGAATTGCCATGTCGCTGATGGAGGTAATGCCGGTCGCTAGCGCCTCACTTTGCAAACCACTGCTTCCGATTACCGTACCCGGTTCTTCCGGAGCGAACGTATTTTTTATGAGAATAGGAATGTGCCTGAGCTCGGCCGGACGCATCGTTGGAGGATGTATAACTTTCGCGCCGAAATACGACATTTCAGCCGCTTCACTGTAGGAAAGTTTCCGGACAGGTAATGCATCTTTTACTTTCCGCGGGTCTGCCGTCATGACTCCCGGTACGTCTGTCCATATTTCAACGGCCCTTGCACCTAAGGCGGCGCCTACGATAGAAGCAGTGTAATCACTTCCTCCGCGACCCAAAGTCGTCGTCTTTCCCTCGGGGCTCGTCGCGATGAATCCTGTCACAATCTGCATTTTTGGATGTGCTTTGAAATGCTTGCGAATAATTTTGTCTGTCGTCTTGAAATCGACAGCGGCATGTCCGAAGTTGCTATCGGTAGTAATAAGCGTACGCGCGTTCACATATTCACACTTGGTACCGCGCGAGCGAAGCGCATCACAGAGGATGTGCGCAGAAAGACGTTCTCCATAACTCATGATGTAATCGAGGGCACCTGGCGATATTTCACGCACGAGAAACACACCGCGTGCAACGCGTTCAAGCGCATCAAAAAGAACTTCGATGTGCTGAAATGCCGTCTCCTGCTCCCTCCTCCCGACAAGCGCTTGTACGGTCTTCACGTGTCGTTCTTCAAGGGCGCGCAAGATCTTTTTATATGAATCATCCTTGGCGGCCGCACGTTTACCGATCTCGATAATCTGGTCGGTGACGCTATTCATGGCTGATACGACCACTGCGACTATTCGTCCATCTTGCTGGGGATTATTGATTATCGAAATGACTTTTCGCAAGGATTCGACGGAACCCATTGATGTTCCCCCAAACTTTAATACTTTCGCCCTTTTCATCCCGTTAGAAGTAGGGCGCGGAAGTACAGTGTACTTGGCACCCTGCTCGATTAGGGCTTGTAATGCCGACCAAGGTTGAGGATCTATTTAGACGTCGTCCACTGCTTCTAATGGGATTCATTGGAGAAAAATACAATGATATTTCCCAGTAGTCAAACTTTTGTACAAGTCCCCCACCTCCCGAGGTTAAACCTCGGGAGGTGGTGGCATGCTATGAACCCCGAAGGTGTCACCTTCGGGATTCATGTTGAATTGCCGCATGAACTCCCTGTTTTAGGGAGTCTCAAATGTTTCTGAACTTATTCAACTTTACCTGACACTACTGAACGCCTATTCGCCACCCAGTAAATGAGGGGGTGATGAAAGAAGATTAAACACATTGGGAAGTATCATTTTCCGCAATCGGCAACTTATACTATGCGCCGAGGTGCACTGGAGCGTGACACAAGCTACACTAAAGTGTAAGGGGTATGGAGCTCATATTTTATGGAGCGGTGTTTTTGGGTTGTGCATTGATACTCTACGTATCCGGCGAGTGGGTCGTGCACGGACTGATGCGGCTTTCGCGCGTTCTCCACGTTCGCGAATTCGTCGTCGCATTCTTCGTGATGGCGGGAGCCGCATCTCTCCCAAATCTCTTCGTAGGAATCACATCAGCCATGGCAGGCATCCCGGAGCTTTCGCTCGGCGATGTGTTCGGCAACAATCTTATCGCGATGACGCTTGCGGTATCGGCAGGTGTTTTCTTTGCGCGGCGCGGTTCTATAGGAGTGCACAGCAAGACAGTGCGTACTTCGATGCTATTCATGGCCGTATCTGCTGTCCTTCCGGTTCTATTGCTCGCCGATGGACAGTTGGGGCGGGTTGATGGAGTTCTCCTTATCGGTCTTTTCTTGTTTTATGTCCGATGGCTTCTTACTCAACACGAACGATTCAGCAAAAAGTACGACGGCCTGCATGTGCATTCACAAAAAGAATTTCTCAAACACGCACGTCTTGCGGTTAAAGACACGGTAAAGGTTGTCGCTGGTGTGAGTATTCTCGTTATCGCGGCATACGGCATCGTTTCTTCCGCATCATTCTTCGCAGAGTATTTCGAGTTGCCTCTGCTCCTGATCGGACTCTTGATTGTAGGTCTCGGAAATGCGTTGCCAGAAGTGTATTTCTCCATCGCCTCGGCGCGACGTGGTGATACGGCGCTCATTATGGGCAACCTTGTCGGAGCTGTCATCGTGCCCGCTACCCTCATTCTCGGCATAGTGGCGCTAATCTCTCCAATACACATCGACGGACTCAAATTCCTCACGGGAAGTCGCATGTTTCTCCTTGCCGCCGCGGCGCTATTTTTCATCTTCGCAACGACGAGGCGTCGTATTGGTCACTTCGAGGCCGGCGTTCTCACATTTCTTTATATAGCGTTCGTCGTATGGACCGTACTGGCTGCGTCATGAGACGCTATTATGTATACTTACCAGACCTTATGAATGTATCTTTTAGCAGAGGACAACGGTACTTTTTTTTCGGCCTCCTTGCTGTTGTAACGATTTTCTTCCTGTGGATGGTTCGTGGCTTTCTATTCCCCATTTTCTGGGCGGTAGTGTTTGCGCTCCTTCTCTACCCCGCCTACCAAACACTTCGAACGTACGTCAGGAATGACACGCTCGCCGCGGCGCTCATCATGCTCGGAGCATTTCTTCTCGTCGTTATCCCTATATCCTGGCTGGGAACCCGAATCGCACAAGAGGCGTTCCAGCTCTATCGACTATTTTCTGGAAACAACGCCCTTGCGTCGATCGCTCTACCCGCGCCAATAATAGATTCCCTCTCCATTGTCGGCATCAACATGGCAGAGCTCCAAACGAACGTTACATCGTGGGCGCAAAGTGCGAGTGCATGGATATTCTCCGAAGCACTCACCTTGAGTTCCGCTACGTTCAACGCTGTCTTAAAAACACTTCTTATGCTTTATGTTCTCTTCTTTTTCCTGCGCGACGGCGAAACGCTAGGGCGCTACATCATGCGCCGAATTCCTCTGGGTGACCGCAAAGAACGCGCCTTGTTTGACCGGTTCGCGTCTACCACGCGCGCCATCATGAAAGGAACCTTGCTCTCGGCACTCGCGCAAGGATTCGCTGGCGGAGTTCTTTTCTGGCTTGTAGGTATTGAGAATGCTGTTCTCTGGGGCGCGGTGATGGCATTTCTTTCGGTTATTCCCGCCGTAGGGCCGGCACTCGTGTGGCTCCCCGCCGGACTCATTCTTCTCGCAACCGGCGCTCTCGTACCAGGAATTATAGTACTTGCAGGCGGCGCTGTCCTTATAAGTCCCATCGACAACATACTGAAACCCATGCTGGTCGGGCGCGAGATAAAAATGCCGGACGCGCTCGTACTCATTTCAATTCTCGGAGGCCTCGGCGTTTTCGGTGTCGCAGGCATCATCGTGGGACCGGTCGTCGCGGCCCTCTCTCTTGCCGTGTGGGATATGTTCGCAGAAGAATTTGAGGAAGAACTCACCACGCAGGGGTAAAATTGACTAATATATTCTAAGTGGCAAAATGCTAGCTAGTGCCGTGAGCTACAACGGTTAATAAACGTAGCGATTGTGCAAACCTCATAAGCAAAGAAGGAAGGATCTTTGAAGTGACAAGAAAAAAGAACGGCGGGATTGCTACTATCCCGCTCCGGTGTCGTGCACAAGCGCACGTGCCGAACCCAGAAGCTGGATTTCGGAGGGCGTGGCAAGGGCTCGAGGAGCTGGAACAGTCGAAGAAACCGCGCCGGATTTTCCGTGTGATCTTCTTCGCAAGCGCACGTGTTCCTGAGACTGACCCGACCTATGCCGAGTACAAGGAACTGGGCATCGAACTCGGTAAGCTCCGAATCGATGGCGTGACGGGTGGAGGGCCCGGTCTGATGACCGCCTTCAATGAGGGGATCGTCGAGGGATGGAAAGGGAATCCATGGAGCCACGGTGTCTGCATCAAGCAGATCAACAGGGACGAGCCGCCCAACGCCTTCCTGAAGCAGGCGTACTATCACCGGTTGATCCTGACGAGACTTCACCAATTCGTCAGACTCGGATTCTGGGGCGCCGTAGTGGTCGCCGATAAGGCCGGCTATGGTAGCGATCTCGAGAAAGCCCTATTCCATCAGCTTATCCAGTTCGATCAGCTACAGGTGCCCCTAATCGGCATCGGCAGAATGTGGCAGGAGCGGAAGGCGTGGGAAAAGAAGTGGATCGTCGACCGCGGCTTGGCCGACCCTGATGATCTCGACATCATGCAGTGCGTTCCCAAGGCGATGGACGCACTGCCCATCATCCTTGAAGCGCATGCGCGCTTCAAGGCCGCGATCGCCGCTTGACATCGAATCGCTACTTGACATCGATTTGAACTACTGAGTCCCGCCGCGCTATGCACGGCGGGACTCTTTTTTACGCCCGTTCTAGGTCTACGTATTTATATATAACTCCCCTCCATTCGTGCTCCTCCTCAAACACTTTCTTGGTGAATAAGTCTTCGTACGGCGGGAAGAAAGTGTCCGCATCCCCTTCCGCGTCTATCAGTGTTAGGTAGAGTTTGTTTATAAACGGCAGTGCTTGTTCATACACCTGCGCACCGCCTCCGATATGGATTTCCTCGAAATCTAATTCTTTTGCTTTTTCAATGGCTGTCTCCAGGGTTGGCATGACGATAACATCCGGATAGCGCCATGTAGAATTTCTTGTTATCACGATGTTGGTCCTTCCGGACAAAGGACCACCCACATACCCGACAATAGATTCGAATGTCTTCCGACCCATTATGAGAGGGTGGCCTAGAGTCAGGCGTTTAAAGCGTTTTAAATCGTCCGGAATGTGCCACAGTAGCTTGCCATTTTTCCCAAGCTCTCGATTCTTCCCTATTGCGACAACAGCGCATATTCGCGGCTTTCCGATCATCTTACCCATAATTTGACTATAGCACGGCCCGCTTACTGTTTGACACATTATCTGACACGTTACTTGACACGTTACTTGACGCTCTAAATTAATATAGAACCTCATTCCCAAATCTTAGCCGACCGTCTAAATATTGGGAGGGCGGATAAGGGCAAGAGCTTGAAATGCTCCGTATCGCACGCATGAGCTATAATAGCCATCCATGCAATCATTCGAGGTGGAAGTGAAATCTTTGCTCGGGAGCGCCGAGCGCGCCGACGAAGTGCGACGCGCTATGTGGAAAGCCGATCCGACGTGCGCTCTTAAATCCAAAAATAAGCAACTCAACCATTACTTTGCGGGTGGTTCGCTCGAGAAACTTGCCGAGACGATTACGTCTTATCTTAAAGAAGAAGTGAGAAAAAAGTTGGGCGACCTTGCGATGCGCGGCAAAAACTTTTCTGTTCGCACGCGGAATAAAGATGGCGAGGTTCTTGTTGTTGTGAAAGCGTCAATGGACGATACGACGAGCGAGAACGGCATCGCACGTATGGAGTTCGAAGAAAAAATGCCGATGACACTCGAGAAATTGGACTCTCTCGTCCTCTATTCTGGATTTACATACCAGGCAAAATGGTCGCGCGAGCGGGAGGAGTATGTATGCCTCGGCACCAACGTGACCCTTGATAAAAACGCCGGCTACGGCTGGCTAGCCGAATTCGAGCGCATTGTGAATGATGCGGCACTTCTCGAAGAGGCGCGAAATGATATCCGCGCTCTCATGACAAAGCTCGATGTCGAGGAACTCCCGCAGGACCGCTTAGAGCGCATGTTTGCTTACTACAACAAGAACTGGCCGGAATACTATGGGACTAA
>DPYD01000026.1 GCA_003545515.1 Candidatus Kaiserbacteria bacterium
AATTTTTCAGACGTCTCTCACTATTGCTTTACTGAGCATGTAGAGCAATTCTGGCAGTCGAGTTTTATTGGAATGGAGAGTACACCGAGAATAAGAGCGTTCCAAAGCAATAATTCAGGGCCAACCCCAAAGATTAACGATTGCTTCAATACCCCAAACCATACGAGTCCCAATGCCAATAAACTTCCCACCCACAAGAACTTCCAAAGCCAACACTTCCAATGCTTTCTGTCCATACGAGTTATTGTTAATTATTGATAAATAAATAAACATTATTAATGCAGTTTGCCGCGGATGAGATGACGGAGCTTCGTCTGGTTGACCGACCGACGTTGCTGCTTCTGCATGATGTTGCTCCACATGCAGACATATGAATCACCTTCGACCAAGACCGCAACCCCCGGTTTGATTTCGTTATACGACAACACTGCCGGGTATTCTATTCGAAAATCGTTATTTGTCCACCGATATGATACAGTAAATGCTATGAATACTGTTACCATTTCGAGGAAGATTGCGGGTGGCACAGACGATCTCGTTGTTATATCGCGCAGAGAGTACGAGAACCTTTTGAGGACGAGGGCACGAGCTCGTGGTGAGGTTCCGATGACTGCCGATGAAAAAAGAGCGCTTGCGCGAGCCCGAAAGAATATGAAAGCAGGCAAGATGCTTTCCCTAGAAGATGTTAAACGACGATTGGCGTCTCGAAATTGATCCGCGAGTCTGGAAGGAACTTGCGAAGATTCCGGGAAAAGATCGGCTTACGGTAATTTCTGTTATTGAGTCATTTTCGGTAAATCCTTATTTTGGCGATATACGGAAACTCAAGAGTAAAGGTGATACTTGGCGCCGTCGCGTCGGCTCATATCGGGTCTATTACGAATTGAATACAAAACAGAGAACCGTCTCTGTTTTTCACTTCGAACGCCGCACCTCGACGACGTATTAATTCTGCTCACCCTCGACCAAGACCGCCCCCGGCTTCACTTCGTTGTAATTCAACATTCGGAGCATTCTATTCAGAAATCCGTATTTGTCCATTTGTGTATGAAGCCAATCTTCACGATCGTCTCCGTCGCGAGAAATTTGTGCGTACGCTAGAAGAATTATTCGGAATCAAACTACGGGCATTTTTTGACGTGGGTGAGAGTTTCGCCAACGCCCGGAGGAGCAGGATATGTGCACGCAACACAGCCGTCATCTAATTTCCTCTCAGATACGGCCTTACCATACTCGGAGGGAATGCACAAAGAAGTACTTGCTGCGAAATAGCCGTATCCAAAATAGAATCCACCGAGGATTAAAAATGTCAGAAGGAGCGCACCGACTATTATCGTGCGGACCAGACTTAACGTCATACGTCGCCCGAATTATCACCAGAATCCTTTGCGGCAACGCCGCCGCCCGCTAATCCTTTGCGGATGTCTTTCAATAGTTGATTGAGTATCGTTTTGTTCTCGTGGAGAAACGTCCGCGCAGCATCATAGCCGCGGCCGAGCTTGTGTTCTCCATATTGATACGAGCCGCCACCTGACTTTTCGATGATTCCATACTTTTCACCCAAGGCGAGCGCTTCTCCCTCTTTTGAAATACCTTCGCCGTAGAGCATGTCGAATTCAGTTTGACGGAAGGGAGCGGCAACTTTGTTCTTTACGATCTTCACGCGATGCCGACCGCCCATAACCTCGTCCCCCTTCTTTATCTGTGCGATACGGCGGATGTCGATGCGCACTGACGTATAGAATTTGAGTGCCTTGCCGCCCGGCGTCGTTTCGGGATTGCCAAACATGATGCCGATTTGCATGCGTATTTGGTTAATAAATATGACCACCGTCTTGGTTTTAGCGACGATAGCGGTCAATTTGCGGAGTGCCTGCGACATGAGTCGTGCCTGCTTACCCACGTGCTGTGCCCCCATGTCACCCTCTATCTCATCTTTTGGTGTTAGAGCGGCGACAGAATCAATTACAATGACGTCTATCTTCCCGCTTCGCACCAAAGATTCCACAATCTCAAGTGCTTGTTCACCGGTGTCGGGTTGCGATACGAGAAGGTCCTCGATTTTCACACCGAGTTTTTTTGCATACTCTGGGTCAAGTGCGTGTTCAGCATCCACATAAGCACAGATGCCGCCCTTTTTCTGTGCTTCCGCTATCGTGTGAAGACACAACGATGTTTTCCCAGAGGACTCCGGTCCAAATACCTCGATGACGCGTCCGCGCGGTAGTCCCCCGATGCCAAGAGCCCAGTCTACGCCAATAGAACCCGTGGGGATGGCGTTTACGTCCACCTTGGGTGTATCACCCAATTTCATTATCGCGTCGTCGCCGAACTTCGTCTTTATTTCCGCGATCGCGCGCTCAATATCTTTGTCTGTCCCACTACCGACTTGTTTCGGCAGCTTCTTTTCTTTTTTTGTAAGAGCCATATTGTATAAAGGCAATCTCTAAATCCTCATTTTTAATCTCTAAATAAATTCCAAATCACAAGCAGCAAATTACAAACAACACCAAAATTTAAATGCCCGAAATCTCAAACGTCTAGAATCTGGGATTTTTGTCATCGGAATTTGTTTGTGATTTATAATTTGGAGCTTGTTTAGAATTTATAGTTTAGATATTAGAAATTAAGTCATATGCAGTGTATCAGGATTGCACCTCCTCCACCACACTCTCACCCGCATCTTCTGTGGGAAGGAGAGCGTCATCCGCAGGATTGTACATTATTTCAACAACGCGTTCTGCCGTTTTACCGTACTTATCACGCGCATTGAGTATGAGCCGATTATATCCCGGTGTAAGGACGTACTTTTCCGAGAAACCGCCTTCCTCGGTGACCGATATCTCCATGCCGTTCAGAGAGAGCGATGAAATGCGTTGCGCCTGCCCGCTTATAACGATAAGAGGCCCAGACACTTCCATGACACGCGGAGCGACGTCTATTGTGGGACCGTAAAGAAGCGCCCGACCTTCGTAGTAAGCGTATCCCAAGACGATAAGGAAGAATATCGCAAGACCGATACGGATGAGACGGCTGTCGCGATAGGGAAGCATAGAAATTCAGGCAATGGGCAATGGGCAATGGGCAATGGGCACTTGTGCCTTGTGCCTATTCTTGTGCCTTGTGCCTTGTGCCTTGTGCCTGCTCATACGCGTTCTTCTTCCTCCGCCTCTTCTTCGGGTTCTCGCGCGAGTTCGTCTGCATTTCCACCGCCGATGATCTCTCGTGGTTTGGCGCCGTCGCCGGGTCCTATTACGCCGCGGTCCTCTAAGATATCTATGAGCCGCGCGGCGCGCGCGTAGCCGATACCGAGTTTACGTTGTAAGTACGAGGTAGATGCCTTACCTGCTTCGATAACGGTCTGTTTTGCGGAACCATACAACTCGTCTTCGTCCTCATCTATCAAGGACGAGAATATGGCGTCTGTCCCGCCTCCTTCTCTGGCTTCTGCCTGTCCAGCAAGAGTGAAATCTATTTCGCTTCCGAGTTCTCCTTCGGCCTCTCGCGCGATATGCGAGACGACGCGCTTCACTTCCGCCTCGGATATGAAAGGAGCTTGGATGCGACGTGGCTTCGACATCTCTCCGGAGAGAAAGAGCATGTCGCCGCTTCCGAGAAGCTTCTCAGCACCTCCCATGTCAAGAATAGTGCGCGAATCTATTTGGGATGCCACTTGAAGCGCCACGCGCGCGGGGATATTCGCCTTGATAAGCCCGGTGATGACTTTCACGCTCGGACGCTGGGTGGAAAGGATGAGATGGATGCCCACGGCGCGGCTCATTTGGGCGAGGCGCACGATTCCTGCTTCAAGCTCGCGCGGATAGGCGGACATTATATCGGCGAGCTCGTCTATAACGAGGACGATGTAGGGCATGGCTTCGGGCAGCGATTCCTCACTCTTTCCGTCTTTTCCTCCCGCGGACTTGACGGCGGGTGCCACGACATTGGCATGGTAGGAGGCGATGTCACGAACCTTTTCAGCTTCAAGGATACTGTATCGGCGTTCCATTTCCTTCGCGAGCCACTTCATCGCGAGTATCGCTTTCTTCGCGTCGGTGATTACCGGCGAGAGAAGATGGGGGATGGAGTTGTAGGTCGTCAGCTCGACTCTCTTCGGGTCGACCATGATAAAGCGTAGGCGTTCCGGGCCCGAGCGATAGAGAAGCGAAATGATAAAGTTATGTATCATGATCGACTTTCCGGCTCCAGTGCTTCCTGATACGAGCAAATGCGGCATGCGCGCGAGGTCTGTATAATGAGTGGTGCCGGTAATGGAGCGCCCGAGCGTCAGAAGAAGTGGCTTTTCCGAATGGGTAAACGCTTCGTCGGAAAGGAGGGGGGCGAGCCCCAAGGTCGTCCTCGCGATATTTGGCACTTCAATGCCGACCAAAGATTTTCCTGGAATTGGCGCTTCGATGCGAACGGGGGAAGCCGCAAGCGCCAATTCAAGGTTCGACAGGAGCGCTACTATCTTTGAAAGCCGGACGCCCTCGGCGGGCTTCATGGCGTAGCGCGTCACGGTCGGCCCGATGGAGACCTCGTCCATTTCCACAGTGATTCCGAAGTTTTGAAGCGTGCGCTTGATGATATTCATATTCGCTTTCACGTCGCCGACTTCAGGGCGCCCTTTATTTTTTGAAAGGAGCGATACGGGCGGGGGAGAGTACACATGTCCGGTTGCCGCAATGAGGGGAAATGACTCTGTAGTCTCGGTTCGCTGGAAAAATCCGGTTATCTTCGATTTTGTCGCCTCTTTCGCCTCTGTTTCAGATGCTTCCGGCACTTCGCCTTCGCCAGGACTTGTATCTTCAACAGATTCGTTCTGCAGACCAACGATGGACGCATTCATAGCCCCATCATCTTTCTCGGATCCTTCTTGCGTGCGTTCTCGTGCGAAGCGTTCACGCAGTCGGGAAATAACACTGCCGAGATGTATATCAAAAGCAATTATCAAAGCCGCTAATGTGAACGCTGAGAGAAAAATGACCGTTGCGATCGCATCCACCGCCGATACTATCGGCGTTGAAACACTAGCGCCGAGGATGCCTCCGCGTCCGGGAAACGCAAGGTTCACCATGCCGAGCGTAGAAAGGAGAAATACGCACACGCTCATAACTTGGACAACTCCGAAATGTTTTTCAAATGATCGGAGTATCGCTATGGCGGCCAGTATGAGCGAAAGAGGGAGGAGCATATACCCGATACCCAAAGCCCAAGAGAGCCATTCATGTATCGTGTTGCCGACGAATCCGCCTATGCCGAAATTAGCGAGTATGAGAAATCCTGCGAAAGCAAGAAGAAAAACAGCCGACACCCCTCGCATCGCCTCCGGACTTATCTGCAAAGCGATTCCGCCGTACTCGCTACCGTCATCGTGCTTTCTTTTTTTGTTTCTGTCGTTTCGCCTTTTGCGTCCCATCCGCGCATGATATCACGCCACCAATCTCTAATCTCTACCGTTACTCTCTAGCCGAATTCTCAATATCCAAAATTTAAAACGACCACAAACCGTTTCAAATTTGGACGGTAGATTCTTGATCCTGTTTCGAATTTCGGATTTCGTGCTTCGGATTTCCATGCGAAGCATGGCGCTATCGGTCATTCACGTACACCCATTGCATCTTCCTGTGTCCTTTATATACTCAGTATGAGTGTTTGGGACATATATGAGACTACTATAGACAATATCATGGACGGCTCAAGGGACATTCAAAAGACAGATAATCTGGCGCAATTCCTTGATGGTTATATCGTTCGTACGAACCCTTTCGGTCGGAATTCTTCAGGTGAGCGTGCGTATCGTCGTGCAGAACGTCTCGTAGCGGCTCTACACATCCTTACGAATCACGTTCCTCCACAAGAGCCGGCTCGCAGTGAAGCTCGCCATGTCAGTCTCGGGCTTCTCTCCAATCTCCTTGCACTTCGCGACGAGATGCGAGTTTCCGTTTCACCTGCTTTTCGAGCAGTACAGGCATCTGTCCGTGAGTTAATATCTCTGGTGCGTGCACTGTCCACGTCGGGGTACATCTCATTTCAAAATGCTGGCACGGTCATAGAAGCTCTGGACGAATTGGGGAATTTTCTTATGGCCTCCCAACGCTCAAGTCTGTCGGAAAGCGTAACGTTCTCCAAGGATGACTTGCTTGGAGTGCATGATCCCGTTATACATCCGACACCCACGCGACCCACTTTCTCCGGCATTCGTTCATCCCGGGTGTCCAATAAGACGAAACTGGGTATAAAGGACAGAATGTCCGATACGAATGGGACACTTAGTAGACGTGCCCAATCTGTACTTGAGATACTTAAATCCCAAGGGACAATTGGCATAAGGGACATAGCTTCGAATTTTCCGGAGTACAGCGAGAAGATGATACAAAGAGAATTGGCATATCTCATAAAGCTCGATCGGGTCAAGAAGGTCGGTTTTAAGCGATGGAGTAAGTACTCATTTGTCCGATGATAGCAAAGTAATGTATTGCATACACCTCGTTTGTGTTTGGAATGGACAACAGTGAATCATAGACCCCAAAAAACCTAAGGATATAGTGTCGAAAATGTCCTAGACATAAACATATTATAGAAAGAATCTTGTCGCTCCTACGTCTATAGAGTTGATCCCCACACCAATAACTTAGGACTCTTTTGTCCATCTATAGACCCAATGTTTGCTTTGTTTGATGTGGGGGTTGACTCGTCCCAACGAGGAGGGTATTGTGGCGCCCGTAGCTTGTAGAGCTAGAAGGTCTCATAACGGGCTATTTTTGCTCACAAGTTATCCACAAACTAGAGAATTAGGCGCTGTAGCGCCCGAGGCCTGCTGATATATAATTGCGCTGATGTCGCTGAGGTTTCTTGGCGCATCATCAAAAGCAGGAATGGCGGAGTGCTGTTCTCTGTTTAGTTCGTTGACAATTTTATAAGGAAATCAAACGTACTAATTGAAATTAGGTGCGGTTTCGTAGTATGCGACCGCGCTGTAATAATGGCGCTAAAATCTCAACGCTTATGAGCAAGTAAAAAATAACGTTGAGCGTGCGCATCTTTTCTGAAAATCAGTTTTGTCCGGTAACTCTTGTACGACCGATCAACGGAATTCCATATTACT
>DPYD01000072.1 GCA_003545515.1 Candidatus Kaiserbacteria bacterium
GTTATATTCACAGCAGGGACTCTCTGATGAGAGCTCCGAAATAAAGGATGGGAGAACTGAAATGAGTTTCGCCTTAATCAGAAATCTAGGAACACTGGCGCCACATGAAGCGACGCATGTGACCCTGTGTGTGATCACCCCTACGATAATTGATGGGCTGATCGCGGGTCGCACACATGGAGTTCTGGCGGGGATGGTGGTGGGGTTTGGCGTCCTCAGCGTGATGCTGGGATCACTTGCCCTGTTTCTCTCCGGCGAGAAACAACCTTCGCCGGGAGAGGTGACCGCCTTCTGCTGGGTGGTGTTCATTGTGGCCGCATCTTTTGCCACCGCGGGCGTTCTCGCCTATTGAGGAGTTCACAACCTGTTCCACTCACATCATAGCGAGCTTCGACGATGATTCGTCGGAGCTCGCTTCTTTATTCTTTACCACTCCCCCGTGTTCGGCATTGATTTCCACGGCTCTTCTGGCGAAAGCGGTTCGCCTGCTTGCAAAAGCTCTATCGAAATTCCGTCGGGAGATTTAATGAATGCCATCTTGCCATCGCGCGGCGGCCGATTGATGACGACACCCGTCTGTTGTAGTTTCGCGCAATACTCATAAATATTCTCTACCTCGTAGGCAAGATGCCCGAAATTGCGTCCGCTTGCATATTCTTCTGGCTCCCAGTTGTGTGTGAGTTCCAGGACGGGCGCTAAAGCGCCACTCGCGCCCATTTTCTTCTCTCTCGGTGCTGTTCCGACAGTATCCCCGGACGCTTTTAGGAATACGTTGGTGAATTTCCCCTTATCGTTGTCGTACCGATACACTTCCTCAAGTCCGAGTTTGCCGACATAAAAATCGAGCGCCCTATGCAAATCCCTCACCCGAACCATCGTGTGCAGGTAGCGCATTATAATTTTCATTATACAGGATATAATGGTCGAGGAACTTTTTCTCAATATTTCTCCTGAACGCGTGAACGTGTTGCGTAAGGAAATCACAAGTCATTTTCCCGACATCGATAATCGCCAACCGCACAACCTTACTGGCGACATAGGGCGAGTGAAATGAAAATGTACTCATTTGCATTTCCGAGCCGAGGAGCCAGAAACCGGTGCACCGGTTTACTGTCGAATAATGAAAGAAGTGATGAGTATGCCGCTCTCGTCGGATACTTCATACACAAAGTCGGCAGTGTAGGCCACATGACCGTCCTCGTAGTTCACGATCCCCTTTCCATCCGCCGCCTCCACCGACGTAACGTAGAACGTCCCTCCTAAAACCTCTTTCATGGGTGAAAGTTCGGATATATTTTCCGAAACGTACGACTCGATGTTCACGAGTGTGCCAGAAACAGCAGGGATCGTCGCCATAGATGGCATGACGAACACAAAGACAAACAACGTCATAGCCGCCACAGTGATGACCAGCGCCAGAATCATGATGAGATTCTTCATGCTCTGCGAGAGTATCGCACTCATATCTATATCAATCAATCGCGTGATTATCTAACTCGGCTTTCTGCTTACGCACTTCTTCCAGAGAAGAATTCGCTTCGCGCATACTCTCTTTGATCGAACTCGCTCTCGGATCCGGTATGAAAAAGGAGCGCGCCGCGCCTTCAGTCGCGTCGTTCTTAATATGTTCTTTTGTAAGAGGATTTTCGAGAAGCCCGTGTAGGTTATTTAATTTATGTTCTCCCTTGGAGATCGCCAATCGTATTTCTCCTTGTTTCGTTTTCGGGATCTTTTCAGTGGTGTTAAGAAAGGTTTCAAGCTCTTTCAACTCTTTTCGGAGCGCATCTACGGTTGCACGCATTCGCTCATATTCGTTCTCTATCTTCTTTTCCGCCTTTTCGCGCGACATTCCAGCCAATCGCTCAAACTTCATGAGACGCATCGTAACATGGAAGGTTGAAAAGAATCAAAAGAAAATACTGGCTAATAATTGACAAAAATCACCGACTGGTGTTCCCATCATCCGCAAGTCGCCATAAATACCAGCACGCTACTGTGCGATATGGTCGCCAGGATTCGGCGCGCGCCTCCATGTTCTTTGCGTCTGGTAAGTGTGGGAGTGTAAATAGTCGTTGGAACCCTTTTTGGATACCCAAATCCCCTACCGGCAACACGTCGGAGCGGTTGAGCGTGAACATCAAAAACATATCCGCACTCCACCTTCCTATTCCCTTTACGGCAATCAGGTGTTCTCGGATTTCTTCATCGCTCATTCGGGGAAAAAGTTTCGGCTGAATGGTTCCGTCCAAAAACCTTAAAGAGAGGTCCTTAATATACAAAGATTTTTGCGCTGACAATCCCGCAGAGCGCAAACGCGCCCCGGTGGTCTTTAAGACCTGTTCGGGAAGCGGAAACGGTTTCTCTCGATAGAGCGCCGTGAATCGTTTATATATGGTCTCCGAAGCTTTTCCGGAAAGTTGTTGGTGTATTATCGCCTGTACCAGCGATTGATATACATTTCTTCTCCGTGTGTAATCTGGTTTCGGATATCGTGAAATTAACCGCTTGATATCCCTATCCTTCCTCAAATGACGAAGTGCTTTTGAGAGATCCTCTTTTTGCATGAGGAAATTACTGACCCTCAAATTCGTGTCCAGCGCTCTGCCATCCGGCGAGACCGTCGGTATAATGATACACGTTCGTATACCCTGCTTTTTCAAGTTCATCTGCGGCCAGATGGCTCAGTTGGCAACCGGAGCTTGCGCAGTAGACGATAATCTCTGCGTCTTTCGGAGAGTTGATTTTCTTCTCAAATGCTTCCACGAAGCCGGGAGCGTATGGCACGTTTTTTGCGGTTGGTACGTGTCTCGCATTGTATCCATTTTGCATGAGCACATCAACAAGGTAGTAATCCTTTGAGTTACTGTCTATTCTTTTCTTCACCTCTTCGGTAGTAATTTGTTTTGCCATATATGTTTTATTAGTTTAATAATTACTATTAATCAGCACTCAATACAAAAGATTTAAAAGATATCCGGCAAAGACAAAGACCATTCCTACTATACCAAGTCTTTGCTCGATTCGCATAATGCGAAATACTCGAGATGAGACTTTGTGTTCATTTAACACCCGATGATGAACTCGGAGCGCCGCCCATGCAATGAGGAGTGTGCCCACTGTTTCTAACGTTATGCTTACGTTTTCCACAAATTACAAATATTTTAACAAACTATCAATCTAATTAGGTTAAGAAGTTCATTAACATTTCAAAATCCAACATGCCCTCTATTATAACTGATTCCAACGTCCCGTTTGGATACTCCAAACGACTTTGGAAAATAAGGACAAAAAATCCGTGATGTAATTATACACTTCGCGCGAATTCGTTCCGAAGCAAACGAGTGAACAGTCCGCCCTACCGCCTCGCCTGCCTGTGCGGACACGCAGACAGGCGGGCGCGGTGGCAACTCCGAAAGAAAAACGTACATTCTTTTTTTCAACTTTGTGATATATTAGCACGAACCTATTTTAGCAAAGATTGCTGATCTTTTGCGCGCTCAAAAGCCGGTAGATGGCCGGCTTTTTGCTTTTGTGACCCTACCGGGAATCGAACCCGGCTTTGAAGCTTGAGAAGCTTCCGTCCTAACCGATAGACGATAGGGCCTTATGAACAGCTGTCAGCTTTTAGGTGTCAGCTGTCAGTTATGCAAATGTACCGTAAACCAGTTTGTTTTCAAGGGTTTTCTGAAAGNNGCGGTACCGGTTTTCGCCGCAATAGAATAGTGTTCCTGCTTCAAAACGCCGCCGAGAAGCGCGTCATCGAACGTCTTCACGAGCATGTTCGTTACCGTTTGCGCGGTTTCCTCTTTGAGCACGCGCCTCCCCGGCTCCGGGGCTACGGTTCGCACGATGCCGCTCTCGAGCCGAATGGCCGAAGTAACGTGCGGCGACGGAAGAACGCCGCCGTTCGCGAGCGATGCAAGCGCGCGCGTCATCGCAATTGCAGACATCGATATCGCCTGTCCGAAGCCGGCGGACGCAAAATCTCTATCCGACCTCCCGTCGAGAGCACGGATGCTACCTATCGCTTCACTTGGAAGATCGACGCCTGTGCGCTCGCCCAAACCAAACCGCCGCACGTAGCTCGCGAACACATCGTGCCCCATGGTATCCACCGCAAATGATGCGCCGAGATTCAGCGATTGATTCAATACCTCCTGCATGGAAACCCGTCCGCGCGCTTTGTGGTCGTAATTGCAAATAGTCTCGCCGCTCTTCTTTATGCAACCCCGATCCTCATATGTGGTCGAGGGCACAATGGCACCTGCGTCTATCCCCGCCGCGACGGTGAGCGGCTTCATGATTGAGCCCATTTCGTAAATTCCTTCGACGAGTGAATTTGAATATA
>DPYD01000048.1 GCA_003545515.1 Candidatus Kaiserbacteria bacterium
GTTGGCGAAGGCGACTGTTGCATGACGTAATATCCCCCGCCTCCGAGGACAATCAGACCAAGCGCTATGGCTATCAAAATCGCGGCGCTCACGAATCCTCGTTGAGTTTGCATAACAAAGTGGGGACAACTTATTGATAAATTACAACTCCACAATAGCACGTTTTTGCCATACGAGGATTCTAAAGTGGAAGCCGCCCCCTCGCCTTGAAACGGAGCGGAAAGGACAATTTTCCTTCGACTCCACTCAGGATGGTGATCCTGTCGAACCACAAGTTTTTCTTCCTAGAGCGTTCATGCGAGCGTGCAGAGTAGCTTGGCGGACTAGGTACGAGCGTGCGCGATTTATGGTGAGTGTGTCGAACCAAGCGCACACAAAATTTCCTATTTAACAATCAACGACTGAACTATATGGTCCAAGACCCCTTCCGTTTCTTCAGCAGTTGCGTACGGCTTACCAGTGCCGTACAGCGCAAACAAGCTATAGCTCTTCATGCTTGCAGAACCACTAAAAACATATTCGACCAAACCTATACTTCCTCCAAAACCAGCAGAGCGATAAACAGTTTTTGTGATTACAGAAGGATTTTGCCCGGTGATTTTAGATTCGCGAATTTTACTCCAAATATCTTTATCCTCGGCAACAAAAGGTACGGAGATAGCGACGTTAGGATCATTTTCCCAGACCTCATCGTTTTCGCAAGTAGTCTGAAACCAGTCGGGATGTGCACTGCTCGTCTTATATGTTTTGCATTGCCAGTTTTTGGGATGGGAAAAGGATATACCGAAATCGACGTTGGAGTACGGTACATAGGTTTGCGTACCAACTACACATTCCCACTCACCGTGGCCGTCCATTTTATCCACCACCCTCCATTCACCGCCAGAACATGGAGATGTTGGCCTCGGGGGTACTTTGACATAATACGACGGTGACTCTCCTATCAGAAGGGGACCGCCATCAGAATTTGTATTCACTGGCGGGTTGATAGTTTTGCTTGTTTCAGATTTGTTTTCTGTACTTGCAACATCCGACAGAATCGGAAATCCCGAAGTTGTTTGAGGCACACTCGACGTATTCAAATACCACAACCCTCCTGCGACAAGCACAACCACCACGACGATACCAATCAAAATGTTGCGACTCATATAAATTACTTTAATAAAATTATATGAATAAAAATTTTCTTTTCCCCACAAGTATGACGTTTTTGAAACAAAAATGCAATTATGTGTATGACCACCGAGCTCAACGAGGCGGCAGACCTGTGCTTGCGCTTTTCATTTTGCTGATGTGTACCCCGTGTCCACTTTATGGGGTACAGATCACTGGCGGACGGGGTGGGACTCGAACCCACAAGCCGCTTTTGACGGCTACAGATTAGCAATCTGCTGGCTTACCAAATTCGCCGCACCCGTCCAGTCCGACGAATGGTACTTTAATTCGAGTATCTTTTCAAATGTTTTGGATTATGAAAATCGACAATAGTAAGATATTTTCTTATTTGCTTTTTGCTTGCGCTTGCGTCTGGAGTGCGTTACGCATATAAAGCTCGAGGGGTTAGGAACAGGAGGAACCCATGCAAGTAACCGTGTGTTTCCTCCTGCGGGAGGAAAAGGTATGTCTCGCTCAAAAGAGGCGGACATACGGGATTGGGTTATGGAACGGCTACGGCGGAAGGGTCAAAGACGGTGAGTTCGTAGAGGCCTGTGCTATCCGGGAGACTCACGAGGAGTCCAGTGTACACGTCTCTCCGGACAATCTGGTCAAGACTGCGGTCGTGAGAATATATCGCGGCGGCGAGTTTCAGTACGAGCTCCACGTCTTTCTCGCGCGCACGTGGGAAGGCGAACCGCAAGAATCAGAGGAGATGGGTCCGCCGCGCTGGTTCCGCTTCAACCGGCTTGGCGCACTTCCGCTTCTCGACATGTTCTCCGACGACCTGGTCTGGCTACCGCGCGCACTTTCTGGGGAAAAGTTCGAGGCGGATGCCTACCTTTCGCTCGAGGGTGACGCGACTGACCGCGTCGTGTTCCGCAAAGCAACGTTCAGATGAGGGCCGCTTCACGCGATCCTCTCGCTTATCCTTCGATCACTCGAATTTGTTTCGCGGCACTTTCCGCAATGAGCTTCTAACTCACGCGCGCGCGAGTGCAAGAAGCGTAACGGGAGTGCCTGTTTTGGAGAATGGACGCGCGGCCTCTTTGAGCGTTGCGCCAGTCGTCACAACATCGTCTATAAGGTAAATATGGGAATCGCGCAAAACGAAGTCGTTTGCGGCAAAAGCACCGGAGACGTTTGTAAGCCGCTCGGCACGCGGGAGCTTTGTCTGCGGTGCCGTGTCGCGTGTGCGCAAGAGCACACCCTCTTTCATATATGAAAGAGTGCCATCATGAAACTCAATAGGTAGGATGTTCAAGACCGCCTGTATTTGGTTGAATCCACGTTCATGCACGCGATTCTTATGGAGTGGCACAGGAACGAGAAGAATGCGTCGTGAAGAAAATGTGTGCATTGATGCGAACTCTTCTCGAAGGTAGTCGGTGAGGAGCGCCGCACATAATTTGGCGGCATGCCCGGAGCGGTCGTATTTTAGAGAACGTATCAAATCTTTTGCCGCGGACTCTCGGTAATCCATGAGCGTGAGAATTTGCACACCGAGCAATTCATGTAATACAGGACAGAGAGGGATCTCATCAAAAGAACGTGCTTCAGTGCGTGTCCGTCTTTCACGCCGAGGAAGCACAGTATCAAGGATGGAGTCTAGGATATCTCGAATTTCGAACATGGTAGCATTGTGCCATACGTACCCCGTTAGAAATCGCGAACAGGTGGAATCAATTTTATTCTTGCGGCCCCAAATAGATACGGTTTAGATACGGTTTCATAAGAAATACAGCTCACGTGATTTCTGCGTGGTATAATTTTACTTCTATGCCTTGCTTTTCTATACGTAAAAGATAGCGGGCTACGAGCTAGTCTTCATGGCATTTTCCTTTAGCGATATAACGCGCAAGCTTGGTTCGGCATTTGGCGGGAGTTCCGAGGAGAGTGTTCTCGGCATCGACATTGGTGCGAGCTCTGCGAAAATAGTGCAGTTACGCGCTTCGCGCGGCGCGGCAATTCTTGAAACATACGGTGAAATATCGCTCGGTCCCTATGGGAAACAGCCGATAGGGAAAGTGGTGAAGCTTTCGCCGGAAAAGACGGCGGAGGCGCTCACCGATCTTATGAAAGAAGCTAATGTCACTGCGCGTTCGGGAGGCGTCGCTATTCCGTTCTCCTCAAGCTTGGTCTCTATTTTAGACTTGCCAAAGACGGACAGGGAAGCTCTGAAGCGAATAATTCCCATTGAAGCGCGCAAATACATTCCCGTGCCGGTCTCCGAAGTGCAACTTGATTGGTTTGTTATTCCAGAACAAGAAGAGGAGCAAAGCGCGTTCGATCGAGTGGAGAAACCGACCAAGCGTCCTCACGGTCAGGAGGTGTTGCTCGTCGCCATTCATAACGAAACGATCGAAAACTATCAAACCATCACTGAAAATGCCGGGCTTAAGGCCGAATTCTACGAGATAGAGATGTTTAGCACCGCACGCTCTTCTCTCGGCCATGGCATTGCACCCGTACTTGTTGTAGACCTCGGTGCGGGGACGACGAAGATGTATGTTGTTGAACGCGGCATAATCCGTTTGACACATCTTGTCACGGTGGGCGGCCAGCACATTACAGAGACCCTTGCACGTTCTTTAGACTGGGAATTCGAGAAAGCGGAGAGAGTGAAGCGTGAGCGAGGGCTCAAAGACTCAAACGCGTATTCTGTCGAAGAGAACGAACGCATAAAGGTGGCGTTGTTATCAACACTATCCCGTGTGTTCGGTGAAATAAATCGGGTACTATTAAGCTACGGGCAGCGATACAACAAAAACATATCGCGCGTTGTCCTTTCAGGCGGCGGGGCGTCGCTTCCCGGGCTTTCCGAAGAGGCGAAAATCTCTTTGAATGCGGACGTTGAGATAGCGGATCCGTTCGCACGAACGGAGGCGCCGGCGTTCTTGGGGCAAGTACTGCGGGAGATAGGTCCCGGGTTCGCGGTTTCTGTCGGTCTGATTCTTAGGAAACTTAAACATTCCTAAGAGTCTCCCAGCTCTCAATGAGTTTCGATGCGCCCGTTTTTCAGATTCGATGTGCATGCGGGAAATTAAGTATTTGTTAATGCCAAACGTTAGATTGCACTACGATTTTTTATAACTTATGCCCGAGCAACAATCATCAACATCGTTCATCCCTCGCGACGGGGGACAGACGAATCGCATACGTCGTGCGGAAACAGGCGGACTGCTGGAGCTCATGATACTTGTCTCAATAGTCCTTTTTGTCGCTTCCGGGGCGCTTGGTATCGGTATGTTCCTTTATCGCCAATACCTGCAGGCGAGCACTGCTTCTAAGGTAGATCAATTAGAGCGAGCAACTGCGGCCTTTGAGCCCACACTTATTAAAGAGCTTACCCGGCTTGACGACCGCATGCGTGCCGCGAGTGACATCTTGGAGCGTCACATAGCTCCATCCGCGCTGTTCGGTATGCTTGAGAAAACAACTCTGCAAACAATAACGTTCCGTTCTCTTACTCTGGATGCCGCGGATCCTCAAAAAATGTCGGTCAAAATGGAAGGGGCCGCTAATAGCGTGAACTCCATTGCTCACCAAGCGGACCTATTCAGCAAGATCGGAATGATAAACAATCCCATTTTCTCGGATATTGATCGTCAGTCTGATGGCGTTTACTTTACGCTTTCGGCGCTTCTCAATCCCGGCATGCTCAGCTATGCGGCGCTACAGAGAGGTTTGGCTCCCGAACTTCCTCAAGTAGGTTCCGTGCCGCCGTCTCCTAGCCAACAACCTCCAGCATCTCCATTCGAGGCGCCGGGCACTACGGAACCATCTCCTGATGAACCATCTCCCGATGATCTATCTCCCGATGAGCTATCTCCCGATGAGCTATCTCCTGATGAGATGTTTCTCGAATAGGGTGCGGAATTGTAATACAATTTACTATGATAAGACTTATCATTTCGGCAATAGCATTTGTGGTCGCCCTCGGCATCTTCTTTATGTATACACAGCCGACCTACGATAGCACTCGAGAGTTAAAGGATAAGATTCGTCAATACAATCAAGCACTTGATAAAGCGGCAGAGCTTCAACAACTGAAGCAGGCCCTCTTATCACGCTACAACGCGTTCGATCCGACGGATTTGTCGCGCCTGCAAAAATTATTGCCCAACCATGTGGATAACGTACGGCTCATTCTCGATATCGATAATCTCGCAGGGCGTTACGGTATGGCGCTCCAAAACGTCGTTATCAGTACACCTGGCAAGGACAAAGAAAACGAGGAAGAATCTTCCTTGGGCGCTATTGGCGAGTCGCAACAGAAATTCGATTCACTCACGCTACAATTCTCGACACAAGCAACATACCCGCTCTTCATGCAATTTCTACAGGAGTTGGAATCAAGTCTGCGTATCGTTGACCTTGTTTCCCTTACGCTTACTCCGGAGACGGACACCACCGCGTCGAAGGAGCCGATATATCGTTTCGGTATTACCATAAAGACGTACTGGTTAAAGTAATATGACGTCTCTTTTTTCTCGCAATACTCTGTTAGTCGTTGCCGTTGGTATCGCTCTTTTGATCGGTCTGTGGTACATGTTCTCCGGTGACAAACCGAAGGGAGCGTTGCTTACCACTACCTCTGTATCGGGTACAGAGTCCATCGCAGAAATTGGGATTGTGGAAACACTCTTGACACTGCGGGCCGTTTCTCTGTCAGGGACAATATTCTCAGACCCGGCTTTTGGCGCGTTGCGGGATTTTGGAACGCAGATCATTCCTGAACCGGTCGGACGTCCGAATCCGTTTGCGCCGAGGGGAGTAGGAGATTCAAGTACGACAGATAAAAACACGTTACTTCCGGATTCCACTCCCTGACTCTCGTATGCACGTCCGCAAGTCACATACAGAATCCCCATTTCTTTTATTAGTGCGCCTCGGGCGCGTTGAGTCCTAGCATGAGGTATGCCTCGTGCCACGACTCCGCTATCTGAAGTAGGCGTGACGGACGCTTCTCTTGACGTTCAAACGTCCGGGTTTGCTCCAGACAGTTCGTCTGTCGGGGGAGATTCCGGTGTTCCTTCGCGAAGCATCGGGGACACCAAAGTGCCCTATGACATCTTGCGCTACATCCCCGAAGAATCAGCGCAACACTATCGGCTTGCGCCTCTTTCGGTTGTGGACGGGGTTCTCGAGGTCGGCATGGTGGATCCGGACGATATCCGAGGTTTTGATGCCCTGAATTTTATCGCTCGTTCCACCGGACTGCCGTTCAAGGTATATCGAATATCGGTGGAAGATTTCGAACGAATCATCGACATGTACCATGGGTTGGGAGGCGATGTTGAACGCGCAGTCACTGATCTCGCGACAGAGCAGAAGGAAAGGCGAGAAGAGCCCTCTGCCGCACCCTTGGATCTCGATGACCCGTCTATAAAGAAGTCGGTTGATGGGGAATTTGTACGTAATGTTCACGAAGATGCGCCGACGATAAAGCTCGTCTCAACAATACTGCGCTACGCCATTGACGGGAAAGCGTCTGATATTCACATAGAGCCGCAAGTTTCCGGTGTGCGCGTCCGTTATCGCGTGGATGGCGAGCTTCATACGAGTGTTATTTTACCGATCGCTACGCATCGCGCGCTCGTTGCACGAATCAAAGTTCTGGCATCAATTCGCCTTGATGAACAGAGAAAACCTCAGGATGGTCGCTTTTCCGCATCCATTGAGGAACGGCAGATAGACTTTCGCGTTTCAACGTTCCCCTCTTCACAAGGAGAAAAGGTTGTTATTCGCATACTAGATCGCGAGCGCGGGTTCATACCGCTCGATCAGATAGGCCTAACGCCGCGCAATCTCAAAATACTGCGCAGAGCGATAAAGCGCCCGCACGGACTAGTTCTTATATCAGGCCCTACAGGGAGCGGGAAATCAACGACGCTTTATTCGATGCTTACCGAGATGGATCGCGAGCACAAAAACGTACTTTCTCTTGAAGATCCTATCGAATACTACGTTGAAGGTGTTACGCAATCGCAAGTGCGTCCCGAGATAGGATACACATTTGCAACCGGCCTGCGAACAACCTTGCGACAAGACCCGGACATAATCATGGTCGGTGAGATACGCGACGCTGATACTGCAAAACTTGCCATCCAAGCCGCTCTGACGGGTCACTTGGTTCTCTCGACGATACACACAAACGATGCGATTGGCACCATCCCGCGCTTTATTGACATGGGGATAGAACCGTACCTCATTCCTCCCGTCCTGATCGCTTCGGTCGCCCAGCGCTTGGTGCGCACACTGGCCGATGGAAATGGAAAAGAGGTGGAGCTGTCGGTGAGCGAGAGGAAGGGGATCGAGTCTCAAATGGCATCGCTTCCGCCTGAACATCGTCTTGAGATACCGAAGGTGGTCTGGGAAGCTGAACGTACTCCCACGTCCCCAACCGGACTTCGGGGGCGGATGGCGGTCTTTGAGATTATGGAAATGTCATCCGAAATAGAGAGCGTCATTCTTGAGAGCCCGGTGGAATCAAAACTTTGGGCCGTCGCGCGAAAGCAAGGAATGCTCACGATGCAGGAGGATGCCTTAGTGAAAGCGTTCTCAAAGCTTGTTCCATTTTCTGAAGTAAACACGCTTTCACGACTTCTTATCGGTGGCGGATCTGAAGAGGAGAAAACAGGTAAAGATGCGGATGAGGGCGAGTATTCTCCAGAAATACAGGCGAAAGGGTCCGAACATGCGGAGGGTAGTAAGGATGTGTAGTACAATGCAACGAAGCATTGGACATGCGTGATATGAACGATACACCGAAAGGTCAAGACGCTAGCAGTGTTCACGGGAGCATACTTCTCGTGGATGATGACAAATTTCTGCTCGACATGTACGGCATGAAGTTCACCGGGGCGGGATTTACGGTACAGACGTGCTTATCGGCGGAAGAAGCTCTCGACGCTCTCCGCAAAGGATTTGTCGCGGACGTAATCTTATTTGATCTCGTCATGCCGGAACATGACGGATTTTCATTTCTTGAAACAAGACATACCGAAAACCTGGTGCCGGGGGCAATACTGATTGCCCTGACGAATCAGAGCAATGATGCTGAGAAAAAGCGGGCCGAAGAGTTTGGAGTGGAGCACTTTATCGTAAAGGCGAGCATGATTCCCTCGGAAGTGGTCGAGGTCGTGAAAAAAGGAATCGCGAAAAGCAACGATCGAAATCCAAAAGCGTAGATTCAGATCAGATGTCATTGGTTTAAGATTCGGAAAGTCGATTGCTGTAGGTTAGGAAAGATGTTTCGGAACCCTCTAATTCACACCATCCGGGACACTTCCTGTCGGAACGCGGTATACTATCTTTATGGCTCTTGATTACGCCGCTCTTCTAAAAAAGTATATTAATGTTCTCGCGCATGAAGGCGGGAGCGATCTCCATTTTTCTACGGAAGCACATCCGACGATACGTGTCGCCGGTTCGCTCGCGCCCATGCTGAGAGAGTCGGTTCTGACACAAGAAGATACGCAAGGATTTGTGAGCATCCTTCTCACCCCCCAACAACGGGAGAGGTTTCTAAAGGGGCAGGAGATGGATTTTGCATACGAAAGTGACGATGGAACCCGGTTCCGGGGAAATGCGTTTTTTCAACGTGGCGGCATAGGTATCGCTCTTCGGTTGATACCAAAGGCCATTCGTACGATACAGGAGCTGAATCTTCCGGAGATTCTCACAAGTTTTGCGCGCAAGACACAGGGGTTCTTTCTCGTTGTTGGGCCAGTGGGTCAAGGAAAAACAACGACTTTAGCCGCCATGATCGAGCTTATTAACACCGAGCGCATGGAACACATCGTTACTATCGAAGATCCGATAGAGTATGTCTACCAGCCGAAGCAGTCCTTGGTTGATCAGCGTGAGGTCCATATCGACACGAAAGATTTCGCCACCGCGCTCCAATCTGCATTTCGTCAGGACGTGGATGTTATTTTAGTCGGAGAAATGCGTGGACCAGAAACAATGGCCGCAGCTGTAACAGCCGCCGAGACGGGGCACCTTGTGTTCTCGACGCTTCATACGAACAATGCCGCACAGACCATCGATCGCATAATCGACTCATTTCCCGGAGCTCAGCAGGAACAGATACGGCTCCAACTTGCCGCATCTATGGCGGGTATTTTCAGCCAACGTTTAATTCCCCGCATTTCGGGCGGGCTCATTCCTGCCTATGAGCTCCTTATTAATAACAAAGCGGTCGCGAATCTTATTCGCGAGAAACGTACACATGAGATCAATACCGTCATCGAGACAGGGTCGGGCGAGGGCATGATAGACATGAATCGTTCTTTGGCGGATCTCGTCGGGCGAGGTGAGATAACAGTGGAGAGCGCATACCAGTGCTCTCTCAACCCGAATGTCTTGCAAAAACTTCTATGAATAGCTTCAAACTTCAAGCTGCAAGCTTCAAGCGAAATTCAGAGCCGGAGCACCTAGCGTGCTCGCAGCTCGCAGCTCGCAGCTCGCAGTTATGAGTTTGTTCAAATACACTGCACTCGATGTCGACGGAGCGCACCGGCAGGGGACAATTGACGCCGTCAATATTGACATCGCCATCGCGGCACTTCAAAGGAGAGATCTCGTTGTCTCGTCAGTGCATCCAGTTGAGTCGGAGACACTGCTTGGGAGTTCGATCGGTCTATTTGATCGTATAACGAACGCCGATATCGTCATGCTATCACAGCAGATAACGACGCTTTTCGAGGCGCAGGTATCGGCCCTGCGTGCGTTCCGTCTCCTCTCCTCGGAGGCCCGGACCCCAAGACTCAGTGAGAAGTTGACAATGGTCGCGAACGATATTCAAAGTGGAAGCTCCATTTCAGACGCACTTTCTCGGCATCCGGATGTGTTCTCATTGTTTTATGTAAATATGGTGCGCGCGGGCGAGGAGTCGGGCAAGTTGGATGAAACATTCTCGTATCTGGCCGATTATCTTGATCGTAGCTATGAGATAACCCAGAAAGTGCAACATGCCCTAATATATCCGGCGTTCATCATGACGACCTTCGTTGCAGTCATGAGCATTATGCTTGTTGTCGTAATACCAAACCTTGCGAGTATGCTCGCCGAGGTTGGACAGGAGGTCCCTCTGTATACGCGCGTAGTTATAGCCGTCAGCAGTTTTCTTTCCAAATACATACTTCTATTGGGGATACTATTTTTGGTCGGTATCGTGTTCCTTGTGCGATTTATCTCCACTCCCGGAGGAAAAGAGATGCTCTCTCGGATACGAACGCAGACTCCAATAATCGGAGGAATCTATCAGAAACTATATCTTTCGCGCATTGCCGACAACCTATCTACGATGTTGAAGAGCGGCGTTCAGATGATGCGCAGTCTGGAAATAACGAAATCGATAGTTGACGATGTTGTATACGAAAAGATCCTCGAATCCGCTGTGCAGGACGTGAAAGCTGGTCTTCCGGTTTCCGAAGCTCTACGGAAACATCCGGAGATTCCCGGTATCGTTGTCGCTATGTTGAAGATCGGTGAAGAGACGGGGAACACAGGACACGTGCTTGAAACAATGGGGAATTTCTATCGCCGTGAAGTGAATCATGCTGTCGATACCCTCGTTTCTCTTATTGAGCCGCTCATGATAGTGATGCTGGCTTTAGGCGTTGCGGTATTACTCGCGTCCGTTCTCGTGCCTATCTACAATATCGCATCAGGGTTCTAATCCAACCTATTACCTAGCGAGGGCGCGTATTGCCCGAGAGAACATCGCGTGGGATGCTCTCAAAATATAGCGTTATCGCGCAGTAGTGATAGAGGATCCGTAGCCACGCGCTTTCTGTTCGGGACGGGCGATACGCGTCCGAGCGCCCCCGCTATCCACACCCCCCTCCCTGGCNNTTTATTAATTATTCACATTCTAAAGAACTCTATGACAATGTTTTCTAAACGCAGTCTTGATTTGAACGCCTCGAGAGGCTTTACGCTCATCGAACTTCTCGTCGTTGTCGCTATTATCGGTATTCTCTCATCCATTGTGCTCGCTTCCTTGAATAGTGCGCGTAAAAAGGGCCGTGACGCGCGACGAGTAGCTGACATAAAACAACTTCAGCTTGCGCTCGAGCTTTACTACGACGCGAATACTGCGACAGGGTATCCTACGACACTCGACCCTCTAGCTACGGGTGGTTTCATTTCTATCATTTCGAAGGACCCACTGGGTGCTACCGACTACTCCTATGCGGCACTTGGCTC
>DPYD01000032.1:0-13401 GCA_003545515.1 Candidatus Kaiserbacteria bacterium
GCAAGCACGCAAGCGCCGGCCGAGTCGATAGTAAAACCCGCGCCACTCGAACAAGCGCAAGAAGCCCTTCCGGAAACCGCGGGGCAGCTTGCCGGGGCAGGCACGGCAAACGAAGTTCCTCTTTTCTTTATTATGGCGCTGATTCTCGCTCTTGCCGCGCTCTTCGGCGCTTTCGGCTACCCGGTACTTTCCCGTCTCATCCGCCGCCTCTTTCGCTAGACTCACCGTGTGATACAGTGGTGCCATTATTACAATCCAAAACAATTATGGAAAAAACCACAAGGAACAAAATTGTCTTTTTTACGGGATTTACTTTCCTCGGCATCTTTGCGCTCCAAGTGCCGCTCATGAAGCTTGTCGGTTCGTCCGTCAGCTTTACGCTCTTCGACGCCTTTGCTCCTATCGCGGGAGCTTTTCTCGGCTCCATTCCGGGCGTCATTGCTGTTCTTCTCATGCAGGGATTCCATTTTGTGACACAAGGCATGAATTTCTCCGACCCGGCGACGCTTATCCGGCTCTTGCCTCTCGCCATGGCCGCACTCTACTTCTCGAGAAAAATGCCGCTTAACGTCATTGTGCCCGCGCTTGCCATTATTGCCTTCGTCGCACATCCGGTAGGACGCGAGGTGTGGTACTTCTCTCTTTTCTGGACAATCCCCATCGTCTGTTACTTCTTCCAGGAACGCTGGCTTCTCGCGCGCGCCTTGGGTGCCACTTTTATGGCGCACTCCGTCGGCGGCGCCTTGTGGATGTGGTTCGTGCCGATTCCGGCAGCCGTGTGGATCGGGCTCATTCCAGTCGTCATCATGGAGCGCCTTCTCTTCGCTGCTGGTATTGCGGGCGCGTATCTTGCCGTTAACAATGCGTTCGCGCTTCTCAACAAAAAACTGGAAATTGTGTACAAATTCCCTGTCCACGCGCGGCATCTCCTCGCCTCTCTTAGAGAAGAACCGGCGCGGTAAAAGACATGCCGATTGTTTATCCGGGAGCGACGAAGTGCGCCCTTTTGGGGTCTCGCGCAGGCCGACGGGCCGAGCGTGAGCGCTCCGCCAGCAGGCGGAGATAGCGACCCCAAAAGGGCGTACTTCAGGAGCGAGAGGCGGAGGCATGTATGAAATTCATTCCCATCAAGACGCGCCGCATCCTTCCCCCGAAGGACGATCTATACGCCGTGCTCGATGAGTCGCTCCCGCGCCTGCGCGAGGGCGATATCATATTCATCACGTCAAAAGTCCTCGCGATTCATCAAGGCCGGTGCATGAAAATAGGAAAAGGCGTGAACAAGAAAAATCTCATCAAAAGTGAAGCCGACGCGTTCATTGAAGATAAGAATTCCTACTGGGATTTCATTTTGACTGTCAAAGATTCTACGCTCATTCCTTCAGCGGGCATTGATGAGAGTAATGGCGACGGCTACTACATCCTTTGGCCGAAGAGAACGAGCGTGCTTCTGAAAGAAATCTGCGTGTACCTTAAAAAGAGACATCGGCTGAAGAAACTCGCTCTCGTTGCGACCGATAGTCATACCGTGCCTTTGCGTTGGGGAGTTTCTGGGATTTCCACGGGTTTTTACGGCCTTGAGCCGCTACGGGACCAGCGCGGAGCTAAAGACGTATTTGGAAGAAAGCTCGAGTATACGCAAGTGAACATACCTGACTCTCTCGCGGCAGTTGCCGTACTCCTCATGGGGGAAGCGGGAGAGCGCACGCCAATCGTCATCCTCCGCGACATGAAAGGTGTTCGGTTCACCAACAAGCCGACCTGGCGCAAAATTACTATCCCGCCGAAAAAGGACATCTATGCGCCGCTCTTGAAGAATATGTGTGTAAAAAAGTAACCGTAGGCGTACGGAGATTCGCCTCCTGCATTACACGCTCACGAGCATTTGATAGAGGCCGCCGAAATACGAGCGCTTGCGCCATGAGCGGCTTGCCATTTGGGCATGCAGGATATCCACAAGCTCGCGCCGCCACATCTCCTTCGCGGTCGGCTCCAGCACGCCGAGGAACGGGAGGAGAAAGTAGCGGAGCGGATGCCACGCGGAAGGGGCGCCGTAGTCTGCAATGATTATTTTCCCGCCTCTCTTCAAGACGCGCAGGGCTTCGCGCATCGTTTTCTCGCGATACTCCTGCGGCTCCTCGTGCAGAAGGAAGAACACCAGCACCTGATCGTACGACGCGTCGGGAAATCCGAGCGCCGCGGCGTCCATCCGATGGAGCGCCGCAGAAGTCCCGTGTGGCAGTTTACGCTTCAAATTTTCGAGCTGAATCGGCAGGACGTCGACGACGTCGAGCGTCCCGCCGCCCCTTTCAACGCGCTCGGAAAGACGCGGAGTGAGCTCGCCGTAACAGCACGATATCTGCAGGGTCTTTCCGGAGATTGCGGGCCCCAACTCCTTCAAGACTTCATCCCGAAGGGTCCTGTATTTTCCGAACAGGATCAGATTGATGAGCCACGGCCGATCGAAAAAGTGCACGGCCTTCGGGCGCACGTATACCCACCAATAGTATTGTTCGAGGTAATCGGGTATACCGGCCGCAGGAGTACTCATGTGCTCCCTCGTATCCTACGGAGAATGAGCGTCAGATACAGACCGATCGTAGCGCCGAAGAAGTTTCCGCCCCGCTCAATAAAGTCCAAGAGGTAGATGGTCTCGAAATCATGGGCGGTTACCCTGCTGAAGGCGGTCGCCAAACCCCAGAACACAGCCCAGACAAAGAGTAGTACCATTGTCCGCGAGCGCGCGAGCCGCGCGAGAGAGCCCCTGCCCTTCCACACGCCGATGAGTGCAAGTACCATGACGGCGGCGATAGTGAGATCGATCCATCCGACAAACCTCACCAACCCGAGCGCGGTTTCCACAGGCATGATGATGCCCAGCGTGGATTCGAGAGATCCTGTTATCAACTCTGCAAACGCGACTTTCCCGGACACTGCCCATCCTCCGTGTCCGGCGAAGTTGAATATGTTCGCGCCGGCAGCAAGCACGTATAGAACGAACAAGTTACGGTCCCTGAACAAATTAGTGCCCATGTACGACCATGGTAGCGTCTTTTTGACCACTCGGGCCCGACATTCCACAGAGGGTGTTTATAAAAGAATCCGCGTACTGCGGCGCAAAGGCATTTCGTTCACCGACAAACCAACGTGGCACAAAATCACTATTCCACCCAAAAAAGACATCTGCGCGCCGTTGTTGAAGGGTTTCAAGAAAAGTCGCTCGTCGTAGGCAAGATAATGTCTGGCAACTCCCGAATACTGTTCAAAACTTTATCTGCCATTGAGAAATCGAGGCTTTTTGTAAGCTCACTTGGAACCGCGTAGCACGAAAGGCCCGCAGCCTTCGCAGCAACGACACCCCTTTGCGAATCTTCTATGACTAGGCAAGATTCACACGGCTTTCCTGCAATCTCGAGCGCTTTGAGGTACGGCTCTGGATCCGGCTTCGTATTTTTTATGTCGTCCGCCGTTATGAAAAAGTTGAAAAATCGGCGAAAGCCCGTTTTCTTCATCATAATCTCAAAGTGCTCCTTGCGACTACTGGTCACGACACCCATGAGGAATTTTCCATGCAACGCTTCAAGCGTCTCCTTTACACCATCAACTATGGGAACATGCTTCATTAGAACTTTGCTGTAGTATTCGTTTCGTCGCTTACGCAATTGTATTATTTCTTCATTCGACATTCCCTTTTTCCTTGCAAGATCAAACACACTACTTCCTTTTGCAAGACTCTCATTGATGAACCACCCTTCCGAGATTTCGATACCTTCATCTGCAAAAACTTCTCGACAAGCTTTGATAAATACTGCTTCAGTATCAACCAAAACTCCATCGTTGTCCCAAAATATCGCTTCAAAACTCATGGTGCCGCGGGGGAGACTTGAACTCCCAATCCCTTGCAGGAACTAGCTTCTGAAGCTAGCGTGTTTGCCAATTTCACCACCGCGGCGTGGCTGAATTATGCCCATAGTTCGGCGAATTTCCAAATACTTCCTTCTTTAAAATTGCTTTTTTCTCCATGATTGACTACGGCACCTTGAGATTCATCGAGAGTATAGTAGTTTTATTCTATCGATAAACGTGGGCGAGATTTTCTTTTCTAATTTCTGTACTAATTCTTCAGTATCCCGAACAGTCGACATTTCCTCCAACAGATCAAAACCAACAATTTCTTCAACGAGATCTTTTATCTCCTGATTCTTGAGATTCTCCCCCTCAAAAAGACCTCGGACAATTCCCTGCCAAACCACCTCCTCCGGCACACTTGTAACTTTCGATATGAGCTTAGTAAATACTTCAACCATTTTTATTTCATTTACATATGATTTCAGCTCCGGATTTTCTTTGTGCCATTCTAAAAAACGCACTACTGAAGTGACATCAAAATTACTGTCACGCGCATTTTTTAAGTAGTCAAGGAGTATCTCCTGACTCAACTTTTCTACTACCCCTTCGTCGAACCGTTTGAAAAAGTACTCCCCGCCTCGCTCGCGATCTGCTGTGCTCCACTGCTCGTAGCCGGTCTGTTTCTCTCTGTATTTTCCCGCTTCCTCGTCAAAGGCCGTGCAGACACCTTTGGAGACAGCATGAGTCTCTTCATGAATAAATGTCCTTAGTAGATGAAATGGTAGTAACCATTGTATCTCTTCCTTGTTACCATGCATCTCTCGCATCATGGGCCAGTTAATATGGCCGACATTTGTATCAAGATCATAGCTGCCGCGACCTTCTTGCGTGTAGCGCATCATCCTACCCAATCTTCCAGGTATTTGCCTTGCTGGACGCTGCGGGACAGGAATAAAATTGTTCGCTCCGAGGAAATTTATTGTACGAGGATTTATTCCAGACCTTCGAGCAATATCACCGTACCTCTCTTTCAAATAAGGAAAGTCAAATTTCTCGATGATTTGGTAGAATTCTGGATAAACTTCCCTAAACCTTTGTTGCATCTCGAGAGGAACGCCTTCTCGCTTTGCCAAATCTTCTTTACTTTCGGGATGACCCGGTCTCCTAAATATTTCGCGGCCCTCTTTCATGCACTCCAATATAGCACTTTAGGCCTGTAAACCGGCTCCAGCCGGTTTCTGGCTCCTCGGCTCGGAAATGCAAATGGGAACCTTTTCATTTCACTCGCTCTACGTCGCCAGTAAGTATTGGTGGCCTTCCGGAACAACGAGAGATTTCGAATCCTTGCCGTCCCAGTGAATCTGGCCGTGAACGACGAAGTTCGTGATTTTCGGTTGCAATCCGCAACTCAATATTCTTCATCGATTTTTACTCTTTGCAATATATCCGCTGACCAGCATATTGTCACCAAATGCTTTACGCGTTACGCGCGTTAGTCGAAACGCTCCGCGTATCGAGGAAAAACCTTGTCCTCCGATCGCGTTCTTTGCAGAGTCGCCCCCGATAAGGACCGGCGCGTGAAATGCGTATACCTTGTCGACCAATCCGGCATCCACAAAACTCCCCAACACCGTGCCTCCACCCTCTACAAAAACACTGACAATCTCTCTGCGGACAAGCTCTTTCATCACCGCCCGCAAAGAAATCGCACTGCCCGCACATTTGACGATTGAAATGCCTGCATCAATGAGCTTTTTATATTTTTCTTTGTTTGCGCGGCGAGTCGTGAAGATTAATACATTATTATCACGTAAAACTTTGCTCCCGAACGGTATCTTCAATGCATTATCCAAAATGATGCGGAGTGGGTATGGCACGCCAGAAATCCTAACGCCCAAGTGAGGATTGTCGTGAAGTACTGTATTGATGCCGACCAAGACCGCTTGGTATCGCCCGCGCAAACCGCGCGCGTATGCTCGCGCGCGTTCGTTCGTTATCCAACGCGAGTCGCCGGAACGTGTTGCGATCTTGCCGTCTAGACTCGCGGCAAACTTTATTGCAACGAACGGACGTTGCCGTCGATGAAATGAGAGGAACCCCTCGTTCAATCTCTCCGCTTCGGGAAGGTCATGGATCGCGACCTCAATCCCCGCCCGTCGCAACATCCTAATACCCTGACCCGACACTCGCGGATTCGGATCGCGCACGCAACAAACAACCCTTTTTATTTTTGCTTGTATGATAGCGTCAATACACGGCGGCGTTCTGCCCCAATGGATGCATGGTTCTAGATTCACGTACAACGTTGCACCCCGTGCTTTTCCCGTCGCGATCCGAAGCGCTTCAATCTCGGCGTGCGGCGCGCCCGCTTTGTGATGATACCCTTCGCCCACGATGCGTCTTTCCTTCACGATAACCGCCCCCACCATCGGATTTGGAAACGTCCGTCCCAGACCCTTTTCGGCGAGTTGGAGCGCGAGCTTCAAATACTTCGCATCCTGAAGCGTGGTCCGATCCATACGAATCAGACAGAGCCAAGCCGGTGGCCAAACTTGCGCTTTTTTGTGGACAGGTATCGACGGTTCACGACCGTAGGTACTGTCTCAAGCGGCACACGTTTTACCACCCGTATCCCATGCGCTTTCAGCGCCTTAATCTTCTCCGGATTATTCGTGAGTAACGAAATATGTAGAACGCCCAAATCGCGCAATATATCGGAAGCTATTCCGTATGTACGTAAATCGGGAGCAAAGCCCAATGCGCGGTTTGCTGCAACGGTATCCATGCCGCATGCTTGGTGCGCGTACGCCTTTATCTTGTTAGCCAATCCGATGCCACGCCCTTCTTGATCCAAGTACAGAAGCACGCCGCCACCCGCCCGCTGTATCATTTCAAAGCTCATTCGCAGTTGCTCACCACAATCGCAGGTAAGCGAACCGAGCGTATCTCCGGTCAGGCATCGTGAGTGGACGCGCGTAAGCATCGGAGATGTCACATCGCCTAGTATCAGCGCCACATGCTCGCGTTTGTCGAGCGTAGAGTGATACACGTGCACACCGAATGTCCCGTGTGCAGTAGGTAATTGTGCCGATGCCTCCCGTACAACCGATGAGGATGCGGCATATTTAAGTGGATGTGTGCGCAGATACCGGATAATGTCTTTGATGGTCAAAATCGGCAGGTCGAATCGATCCGCCATTTTGATGAGGTCTGGCAACCGCGCCATGCGGCCGTTCTCTTTCAATATTTCGCATAAGACACCGGCGGGACCCGCACCGGCCAATTTCGCGAGTGCAACCGCCGCTTCCGTGTGACCCTGCCGCGCACGTAATCCGCCCTCACGGGCAATGAGCGGAAATACGTGCCCCGGACGCGTGATATCAGCGGGCACGGAGCGCGAACTGGTAAGCGTCCGTATAGTTTTTGCCCTGTCATGCGTTGAGGTTCCGGATGTAATACCGTGTGCCGCATTCACAGAAACGCCAAAATTAACCTGTGTATTCTCGGTATTCTCGTGCGCAGGTACCATGAGAGGTAGCGCGAGACGTCGCGCCTGCGTGCTTTCTATGGCAACACAGACCAAACCTCTGCCATGCGTGATCATGAAGTTGACGTTCGCGGGAGTCACTGAGTCGGCAAGCATGAAAAGATCCCCCTCGTTCTCACGACGAGGGTCGTCGACCAGTATCACGATCTTCCCCTGCTTTAGAGCGATGAGCGCCGCCGGAACCGACGAGAGCGCCTTCATATTTTCTTTAGAAGCGCGATCATGGAAAGTGCGGTCATGGCCGCCTCCGCTCCCTTATTTTCGACTGCACGCGTAGCGCGCTCGATAGCATCTCTCGGATTATATACCGCAAGCACCTCAAAGATCACGGGAATTTCATACTGCAAAGAAACATCCATACATCCCCGACTGCATTCATTGGCTATCTGCTCGAAATGGTATGTTTTGCCCTTATAAATCGCTCCGAAAACAATGATGGCGCTGTAAGCGCCCTTCTGTGCCAATCTCTTTGCGGCGAGCGGTATCTCAAGCGCTCCGGGCACGCGCACGAACGTAAGTTGGTTTTTCTGTACGCCTTGATGTTCAAGAGTCGCAACGCAATGTTTTTCCAAACTTTTCGTCACCTCGGGACGGAACGAACTGCTTACGATCGCGATACGAACATCTGCTGTATCTCTCGTCCTGTTAGAAACAGTCAGCCGCTCCGTAGATCCTTTAGGCGCACCGGCGCGTGCGCGATTTCTAGCGGGTTTCATGGCGTTTCTTTAATGATGCATTGATAAATTTATGAACATACTTTGCCACGATATCCGTCTCGACATTGACCTCAAGACCAACCGTCGCGTGCGCAAGTGTCGTGCGATCTTTCGTGTTCGGGATAATTCCGATACTGAAACCCGTATCGCTCACCTTGAGCAACGTCAGAGAAACACCGTCGATTGCTATGGATCCTTGTTCAACCATATGGTTCAAGATTTTTTCAGGGGCGGCAAATGAAATAACGCGACTGTTGCCGCTACGCCGTATGCGCGTTATAGTCGCAGTGCCATCCGCGTGTCCCTGCACGATATGCCCGCCGAAGTGGCCGCCGATCCTCAATGGTAATTCCAGATTGACAGCGGCGTTTAATTTCAAGCCCCCCAGCGTCGTCCTGCGCAACGTTTCCGACATGACGTCGAAAGCAAAGACCGTTTCCGTTGGAATTTTACTGATAGTCAGGCATACGCCATTGACCGCAATACTCGCACCAATGGTAAGCTGCTCTATCAGTCCCGCCGTCGCTTCAACGTGCAGGCGAGTTGCAGTCTTTTTCTTGACCGTCCCCTGATGTTCAATGATGCCGGTAAACATAGAGAAACCCCCTCTTCGGGGGTGTGAATATAAAACCACCCCTTCTTTTATCCCGACTATACGGTCGGTCGCGGAATCTAACCGCAGTCGTTCCCGCTCTTTGCGAACAAAGGGCGGGATCGTGGACTCGCTTCTTTGTCCGCGTATGACACGCAAACAAAGAGCTTTACCACCGATCGGGATTTTCCGCCACCCGGCAGATCACCCTACCCCGAAGGAACCTTCATCGTATCCGATGTGCGCTTTGAAATCAAATGGAGCGTATTCTTAATTATGCTCTGGGGATATATTGGTATCCTGGGGGGAAAGTGAGCGACCTCGCGCTCTTACCATCCCACCGGATATCTCCATGGACGACCATGTTGGTGATTTTTGGTTGCCATTCGTGCTCGGCCTTGTTCACCGCTTTCGCGATTTCATCTGCGGACATTCCCCTCGTGAGCGACACGCGGTGCTCGAAAAATGCGGGGCCGCGGTCCATCTCGTCAGTCACGAAGTGCATCGTGAAGCCGGATTCGGTTATTTCGCCCGCATCAAACGCGGCCTTCACGGCCTCGTGGATATGATGCCCGTACATGCCTTTTCCGCCGAAACGATGGTTGAGTTGCGAGAGAAGAGCGGGGTGGATATTGAACGTCCTTCGCGGGTCAAGTCCGTGCACTTGCCGCAACCATCCAGAAAGCGCCACCCAAATCTCGCTTTTTCTTATTGCAGTCTTTTGCAAAACACTAGAATAGCTCTCAGCGTCGTAGGGACCAGCGAAATAAACGAATGGCACGCCGAGTCGGTCGGCACGCATGCGCACGCCACCATGCTCATGGTTTGAAACAATGGCGACGATATCAGCATCCAGATCCCCGCCCCGGCTATGATTGACCATGTTCTCGAATCCGGAGCCACCTCCTTCTTTGGTGCCGGATGCGAAAACAATGATTTCCGGCCGCATAGACGACTCAGTATACATTGGTATGATGCCTTTCATGAGAAAGTTCGGCACCCCCCTCAAGCGATCGGCCATAAAGATCTTACTCCTCGGAAGTGGTGAGCTGGGCCGCGAGGTCGCCATCGAGGCGATGCGGCTCGGCGTGGAGGTAATCGCCTGCGATCGATACAAGAACGCTCCTGCAATGCAGATGGCTCACCGCAACTACACATTCAATATGCGCGAAGGGAAAAATATCCGTAAGATCGTCGAAAAAGAAAAACCAGACTTTATCGTCCCTGAAATAGAAGCCATCGCAACCGACACGCTTGTCGAGTTGGAAAAGGAAGGGTGGACCGTCATTCCCCGCGCCATCGCGACGAAGCTGACAATGGATCGCGAGGGCATCCGTCGTCTTTCGGCAGAGAAGCTAAAACTGCCTACTTCTCCATACCACTTTGCATCGAGCTTGAAGGAACTTGAAAAAGGAGCGCTTGATGTCGGATTTCCATGCGTAATAAAACCTACGATGTCCTCATCTGGCCACGGTCAGAGTGTCGCGCGAAAATCAGCAGACTTGAAAAAAGCATGGCATTTCGCCATGACAGACACGCGTGTAAAAACGGGTCGCGTAATCGTGGAAGGGTTTATCGACTTTGATTATGAAATCACACTTCTCACAGTGCGACACGCAAAAGGTATTTCATATTGCGCACCGGTCGGCCATCGCCAGGTGAATGGCGACTACGTCGAAAGTTGGCAACCGCATCAGATGTCGAAGAAAGCCCTAAAGAAAGCGCAAAACATCGCGAAGAGAATCGTAAACGAGCTGTGCGGAGCGAAAGGGCGCGGTATCTTCGGCGTCGAACTTTTCGTGAAAGGCGACAAAGTTTGGTTTTCTGAAGTATCTCCACGACCTCATGACACCGGCATGGTGACAATGGTATCGCAAACAATGAGCGAGATGGAGCTTCATGTCCGCGCAATTCTCGACCTACCGATTCCGGGAATACCCTGTGTTCCGGGCGCTTCATATGCAATTCTCGCGCACGGCAATATGAAAAATCCAACCTACGAAGGTGTGTCTGATGCACTCAAAATCCCCGGCACGCATATCCGCATATTCGGCAAGCCGGAAGTCATCGGCCACCGCCGCATGGGTGTCGCTCTCGCCATCGGCAAAACCGTCGCCGAAGCCCGCAAAAAAGCGATGGCGGCGGCGAAAAAAGTAAAAATTATCGAAGGCTGAGGAAAACGTCAACGTGCAAAAAACATTACGTACGTGATAAATAAGATTCCAAATATCACGAGAGCAATAATTTTTGTTCTAACCTTAAACGGACCGAGTAGTCCCAGACCGAACAAGAACGATAACACTGCTGAAAAGGCAAAAATAGCGAGTAGTTGAGAAAAGCTTTCTGCGCCAGGTCCGCCACCGCCCATAGCGACAACAAATACAGCGACGCATGCAACTATGAGAGAACACGCTAATGCCATCTTAACGCTGTCGTTCCAGGCCATAAGATAAAGAATACACTATTCCACCGCCTCGACAGATGCGCCGAGTTCTTGTAAGCGTTCGTGGAGATTCTCGTAGCCGCGGTTGATCGGGTACACATCGGTGAGCATGGACTCGCCTTCCGCGGCGAGCATGCCTATGAGAAGTAGGGTCGCTGGGCGGAGAGCGGGTGGTGCTTTTATATTCGCCGCGTGAAGCTTCGTCGGACCTTTTACGAGCACGCGATGTTGGTCCAAAAGCTCGACCGAAGCGCCGAGTTTGTTCATCTCGGTGTACCAATGTGCGCGCCCGTCGTACACCCAATCGTGTATCAAGGTTTCGCCATTCGCCTGTGTGGCCACGGGAACGAAGAAAGGCAGGTTGTCGATGTTGATACCAGGGTACGGGCGCGGAGCGATCTTCTCGGGGGCTGCGACGAGCTTTGATGCGTGCACCGTGATATCGCGGAGAATTGTCCGGCCGTTCTCTGCTAGGTACGGCTCACCCCAATCGTATTTGAGCCCCATGTGCCCGAGGGTAAAAACCTCGAGCTCGAGGAAATCGCTCGGGCAGTGGGTGATGGTCATCGTCGAGCCTGTCGTCGCGGCGAGTGCGACGAAGAACATTGACTCGATCGGGTCCTCGCTGGGGTATCCCGTGATGTCGGCGTTGATATCCTCAACGCCGTGGACGATGAGCGTGGAGGTGCCGATGCCCTCTATTTTTACGCCGCACCGATCGAGAAAGATACATAGGTCCTGCACCATATAATTGGCGCTCGCGAACTTTATCGTCGTTATACCGGGTATACGCGCCGCGGCCATGAGCACGTTCTCGACGCCCGTGTCGCTTGCCTCGTACATGATGATGTCGGCGGGTTGCATCTTCACTACCTCGACGTGGTACGAATGGGCGTCCTCATTGCCGCTTAGTTCTATACCGAGTCGCGCAAGCGCATCCACGTGCGAGCCGAGGCTTCTCTTGCCAAGGTCGCATCCGGTCGGTGCAGGCAGGTCGAAGGAGCGAAGCTGGTGCGCCAATGGTGCGGCGAAGAGCGCGATGGAGCGCGTCATCGTCGCCGCTTTGCGATCGATTTTGGAGAGATCGAATTTCTCCGGCGGCGTTATCCGGATATCACCATTCGTCCACTCAACCTGAACGCCGATTGATCGCAATACCTCAATTAGACGCTTCACTTCCTCTATCTTCGGCATACGCTTTAGGGTCGTAGTGCCGCGATTCAAAAGCGAAGCCGCAAGAAGCACCACTGCGGCATTCTTTGATGTATTAGTTTCGACTTTTCCAGAGAGTTTTTCTCCGCCAACGACTTTGTAATTCACCCGGGTATTATACGTTTTTTGTGCTTAGGACACGAATCCACCGAGTACTCTTGTCGAATGGAATAAAAAAGAATATGGTGAGTCATAGAGAGCTTCCGATCGGAAGCTCATAACACAAGGAGGGCGCCGCCATGCGTAAGAGACGTTGGGGTAAGCGTATTAGGATGCGCTTCGCCCATCGACCGGAAAAGCTCCTTTGGCTCATCATACTTCCGGGAGGAATGCTCCCTGGAGTTCGAGCGCTGAACGGCTACGTCTGGTGGTAGTTGCCGACGCCTAAGAGACCGGATCCCATACGACCCGGTCTCTGCTTTTTAGTCTGTGCGCGCTGAAGGGATTGAACCTTCGACCTTTCCCTTATCAGAGGAATGCTCTACCACTGAGCTAAGCGCGCAGGCCCTTATGTGTATCAAAAAAGGCGTGTATTGACAACGTAAAATCTTTTCTTTTGATCACTGCGCGTACAGCTTGCATGTACCATATCGAAATGATTCTTAACACGAGAAGTTCCTCGGATGCAGTGACGCTTGTGTGTATCATATATCTCTTAGATATCGGTGCGTTGGGTTATGCACACATCCTGAAAAAACCCTTTACATCCCAGCTCAAATGCGTATTATAGCGATGTCGCTGTTCTTTGTTGCGTCTAGCGGGCTGGATTGTGCACGACAGCACTTCGGTCAGTAAGCGCGGACGCAAGAGGAGTAACGCCCTCATTGTCAGAATAATTAATATTGCCCCTTCTAAAGGGCAGCACATCAAAGATGGAAACTACATCTGCCGACGCTGTAATTCGACAAGAGTACAGTCTGGTCGACGCTTGGGGTTTACATTCCGGAATTGACATCCACGGATGCAATCCGGCAATTATCCGCGACGCGGATAAGATTAAGAAGTTCGTAGTCGAATTGTGCGACCTCATCGAGATGAAACG
>DPYD01000032.1:13413-18953 GCA_003545515.1 Candidatus Kaiserbacteria bacterium
TACGATTTGCACTACACATGCCGAAAGTAGCTTATAGCTTCGAGCTACGAGCTTCTAGTGAAAACAATCAAAAAAACAGAAAAGCGCCCAAAGAAGGGCGCTTTTCTGTTTTGTAATCATTTTTCCTTAGGATCAAATACATCGATAATTCCAAAAGAGACATGCGTATTCGAACGCGCATTCCACACCTGCGCAGACTCGGCGAATGTATGGTTTTTGCCATACTCAATCACGGCACACTTCAGGCCAGTGCCTCCGTAATCAGGATATTGTTCGACAAACTCTTCGACTTTTTCATACACAACAGTCTCGCGTATATCTTGTATCTTATAGTTCAGGATATCGATGCTGGCGGTCAGCGATTGATATTCAGGTGTCTGATAAGAGTGTTCTTGCACAAAACGCTTTTCGCTTTCAGTAAGACTTCGTAGTCGCGTACTGAATTCGTCCGCTCGTTTTTCCGCATCTGCCGATGAAAGCGTTTGTATCTCCGCAAAAAGCGCCTCCATTGCCTTTCCGCCGGGAGTACTCCTAAAAAGAGTCCGTGCATCCTTAACCATCTGCCCACGAGCGTCAATTGCTTCATTACGTACAGAGATAAGAGACATCGCATCTTGATTCTCTTTTGCCCGCTCCAAGCCCACTAAATCAGCTTTGCCCTCAAAAAACAATCTGGACGAGGCTTGAAACTGTGCGTCAGATCCTTCTGCTGCCGCAAATAGAGGGTTATTACTCGTTTCTAACATTCGAAGCCGTAAGTTAAATTCTCGAAATCGTTCGTCGTTTCTATCATTCTCCTCTGCGGAATTAGCAAATTCCCGAAGCTTTCCCGCGAGAAAAGTCTCGGCGTGTATTAGTCGTTGTACTTGAGGATGTCTGCGTAGAGCCTTCACCATATTCCCTACACGTTCCGCAATCGCAAGCTGATCAATTGCCTCTGTAACAGAAACGGGCCGAGACTTAGAGATGGCTTCGATGTTGCTCAACGCTTCTTGTATTTTCTTGTCATCAAGTGGAGCGAGAGTCTTGTCTTGCAATCCGTAGGATCTGCCTTCTTGGAAAATTGGTGAATTACAAGCGGAGAGTAACTGCGGGTAGAGTGCATACATTCTTCGTTGATGCTTTTCAACTACACTCTTATACATAGCCCTATCCAAACCGACATATGTCGATTCATGCAACTGTCCGAAGTGAATAATATAATAGCTAGAATGTCTCGTACTTTCGGGACGCGGTAACGTAACGCGTACGTCGAACCCCTGTTCGTGTATCTTTTCGACGACAGAGGTCGAGAGTGTTTCCGCCACGATACGTCCGGAGACCTCTTGTGGGATAGGCTCGACGACGTGTGTAGCAGGCGCTTCAAGGGTTTGAGTACCGATTGCCAAGAGCGCCACCGCGATGCGGCCTTTTACCCCGGCAAGACGTTCGGCCAAACCCGCACCTTTTTTCTGAACCCCGTTGATTGCGGGTAATTGCTCGGGATTAACCGATAGCGAAACTGAATCAGCTTCTCTGCGCTCCGGCTGTTTTTTCTCAAGTCCTTCCATATCAATTACGGTAACACAAAACCACCCCTTAGGGCGCCTTGTGTCTGTATTTCACTACAGACTACGTTCTACTTTCTACTAACTAGTTCATATACACTCTTTTGTTTGCCGATTTTGCCCAAGCGAATGCTTGGCTGCAAAATCGAGCATCCAGCACCAAAATCAAGGGGAGCAGTACGTATCACAAACAACGCTATGGGGTGCTACGTTATATCGTAGTGCAAAATGGAAAACATGCAGTGAGATTTTTGGTGCTGGGCCGTCCATCGCTTGACAGAAAATCATACCAAAAGTAGTATGTCGGTATAAAGACAACACTGACCGTAAAACTGGATAAAAAGCTGCGCGATGACGCTAAGCGCGCGGCAGATTCAATGGGTGTGCCACTTACTACCGCCGTCAATGCGATGCTAAAAAAGTTTGTCCGTGAAGGTGTCCTTGTCCTAGAATCGGAATGCCCTTTCCCTAGCCACACACCAAATGCAGAAACACGGCGGGCGATGCGTGAAGCAATGAATCCTAAGAATCGTCGCAAGGATAAATTGTATACTAACGTCGATGAAATGTTCGATGACATTCTCGGAAAAAGATGGCGTGCTAGGAGTACAACGACGTGAGCATGAGGCCAGCATTCCCCACTGGACCTTTCAAGCGGGATCTCAAGCGTCTAGAGAGTCGAGGATGGAATATTGAAAAGTTGCGAGTGATGATTTCGCTACTACAATCAGGTGTCCAGCTACCAGTGAAGGCGTACCCTCATAAACTTTCCGGCGAATACGAAGGGTTCTGGGAATGTCATATCGAATCAAATTGGCTTTTGATTTACCGGTTTACCGGCCAACAAGTTATTCTCGCCCGCACTGGCACACACAGGGATTTGTTTGAGTAATTGCGAAACACAAAACCACCCCTTAGGGCGTCTTGTGTTCTGTATTTCACTACAAGCTATCAGCTGTAAGCTATAAGCTGTTTTTATACACTCTTTTGTTCCCTTCGACAGGCTCGGGGCAAGCCATACGAATGCTTTGAGTTCCTATTTCTCTTGTACTTTTTCCTTATGCCGCATCCACAGCTGAAATCCCGCAAATGCAAGTAAAAGAAAGGCGAACCCTAGAGCCGCAAGCGGAGAAAGTGGGATTGTTGGGTCCGAATAAAGAATGACGACAGCAAGAAGAGCAAAGGACGCGACAATGATTGTAACGATTGCCGAAAACAACCTCATGTGTTGCTAAGCACAAAGGCCGTTATGATCCAAAACACAATCCATATGCCGAACGCTACAAAAGTGATGCTGTTTGCTTTCTTTGCAATTTCAGGGTAATTCTTGCGCAGGATGTAGTACATAGTAACTCCTCCAAAGATAGGGTTCAGTAATGCAGAGAGCCAAACGAGAACCTTGATTGACGCGGGAGCGGCTTGCCACATCGTTACATTTTGTTTCTTTACCATTGAATACGCAACCAGCCCGAGAATTACTGCTCCAACGGGAAATATGTACCACATGAAGCTAATTTTATCTGGAAAGACTCTGTAAGACGCGAATGATCGCTCTCCGTGTGGATAACACAAAACCGCCCACCTGAGCGTCTTGTGTTGTGCCTTTTCCTAGCACCTAGAAGCCTGCCTGCCGATAGGCAAGCGCAGCTCCGCCGGGGGCGGATGGTACTGGGATTCCGTCTTTTCAGCTACTTATTTCCGCCGTACTTTTCGAGAAACTTCTCTCGAGTCATTCTTGCAAGCGCTTCTTTCTTTTCTTCATCTCGCTCGCCCAATTCAAACCCCATTAATTGTAGTAACTTGCTACGATCATAAACAATTCTCGACCAAGCGCTTACATGCGTTATATCAGCGAATTGCGAATCAGTTTTGATACGTCGAGCCAATTCTTTCAATCCTTGCTCAAAAGTAGACATGAAATCTTTTGCACCAGTCACTGATTGCTCTATCTTTGTGGGAAAGAGGTGAATCCCTATTTGTCCTGGATATTCTCGCGACACGTGGTACCAAAGTACATCATTAATTTGAACTCCTCCCTTTAGAAACATTGATGCCTCGCGGGAGACGGTTCTGAGTTTGTTAACACGACTCATCTGCTCTGGACTCGTCTCTTCGGACATACGAAAACTGTAACACAACACAAAACCACCCTTTAGGGCGTCTTGTGTTCTGTATTTCACTACAAGCTATCAGCTGTAAGCTATAAGCTGTTTTTATACACTCTTTTGTTCTGTCCAAACGCCGGACTTTCCCGACTGTCAGGCATCATTTATGGATGAATGCCATTTCCCTTCTGTGCTCGATCGAGACACAGAAATCGACAAACAGTTTCGTCCGCCAAAGGCGGAGAAACTTTTCCGTTTGGAATGATTCCATGAGCAGCTTCCGCTACCCATGCCTTGTTCCTTTTGTTACTTCGTAACAAACGCAGATCTACGCAGACTTCACGCGGAAGTACGCAGAAAAAATGCGCTGATACGAGGACGAGACATTTCTGCTCGTCTCTCCATGTCGCCATGGAGATCGGACTATATCTTCATCCAGCTGTAATTTTCTTAAAATTACGGCTGGAGATTGGCGTGTAGTCTCTGAGGGGTTCTCTCGCCTTCGGCGAGCGCGGATATACGCGGACGTGACGCTGAATGACGCAGAATAATGCGTGTGCACTTTCCCGCGATTTTCCGCGTTCGTTCTGCGTGTGTCTGCGGTCGGCGTTAGCCGACAAGATCTTCCCTGCGGATTGCCTGCATCGTCCGGAGATTGTTACCTTTCGGTACTCCGACATGCGCAGATATTCCCGCATATAGCCAATTTATTTTAACGAAGATTACTCCTCGTAGTCGCAACAAGTTTTTACTCCACTATATTACACGATAATTGTAATATAGTGTCAACGACTTAGTCTTTGTCATTGAGTTTGCCTTGGAACATCGCGAGGATGTGCTTCGGGCACTCCCAACTTCCCTGACTTGACGGGCGGTATTTCTCGTGCTGCAATTTACATTGCAACATTTGAACGCCACGGGGCAAGCGGTTTTCCCGCACCCTCGCGGCTTCCGTAGGTTCTCGCCTTCTTCCCCAGCATGCGAAGTTCCGCGCGAAGTCGGAATATTTTCTTGAATCCTTTGTCGCTCAAATGTTCCTTATTGCAGAGCATCAAGACGATCTCTCGAAAATACTTGTACGACTTCGCCTTCTTCGCTTGTAAGGGATACTGGTCGAGAAACGGAAAGAGTATCTCTTTCATTTCCCAAATGCTCGTAATTTTATACTTCGCATGTGGGAACCATCCGTACCTTTCGTACGAACAGTCGTATATCCTTCCCGCTCCAATGGTCATGACGATTCTCTCAAGCACCTCTTGATCGTCCTTACGGACTTCTATCTCGAATTCCGGCCGAACTTCATACCCTCGTTTGAGGGTCTTGTGTTTACCGATCGAGACAGAGAAACATCCTTCGCCATCGATGAATCCTGCAACATAGTGCGGATTCAATTTTTTCTTCCTACGAATTTGTTCCTTCCCATACGGCGGCTGCAATTTTTTATTGCGCCGGCGATCCTTTTCAGACCACAATTTTAACCGTCTGGTACTATGAACTCTGCTGACTTCTCGCATTGTATTTGAGCCGCGGCTCATACCTCAAGGTAATCTTACCTCGAGGACTTTGCGAGATCTCCCACGGTAACCGAATACACTGTGTATAAGTATTTCGATGTCACTACACGTCAAACGGCTTTGTTCACAGAATGCTTCTTCCTGTACTCGAGGAATCGCATCCGCTTGACGCCACTAACTGACATTCAAACTACTTACTGCTACTTTCCCCCTTCACACACGGACTCGCGCCCGTGTACTGGGATTTCACTTCGCAACTTCTGTGAATCGCGGATGGACTTTCACCATCTAGCATACTCGATCGCATGGCGACCCGAGTACAAAGCTTGAGAACGTATTCACCGCGGTATGGCTGACCCGCGATTACTAGCGAT
>DPYD01000006.1 GCA_003545515.1 Candidatus Kaiserbacteria bacterium
GGCATTTCTGCGGAATCCGTGAAGCAACACATCGGCCTTTATGAGGGTTATGTAAAGAATTTCAATGCGATGACGCAGGAAGCGATGACATTGATGAATGACCCGCAGAAGAACATGCACGCGATATCCGAGATATGGCGTCGACGATCTTTTGAATTCGACGGCATGCGGCTCCACGAACACTACTTCGCGCAGTTTGAGGGCGGTGCCCGTTCGCTCGACCCTTCGAGCGCGTTCGCGAAGAAAGTGGCGAAAGAGTTTTCAATGGGAGGCGAAGGACAGCCCGAGTTGCTTTTGAAGAACATCTCTTCGATGCGCGGACCCGGTTGGGCAATCCTTTATTGGGATCCCGTTGGCGGCTGTTTCCAAAGCGGCTTCACCGGTGAACAGCATCAGGGACATTTTGTGACACTTCCTATAATTCTTGCACTCGACGTGTGGGAGCACGCCTATATCCTCGACTACGGTGCCGCTGGCAAAGGCAAATACGTAGACGCGTTCTTCAAAAATCTGAATTGGGGTGTCATAGAAAAGCGGTTCGCGGCTTTTCAATAAAAAAAACGACCTCCGGCGCGCGTTGCGTCGGAGGTCTTTGCGGGGCGATGCGGGTTGGCCTACGCCGCTGCCTCGGCGGGGCCCGTCTCGAGATAGACGAACTCGGCGATCCCGCGGCCGAAATCGGCCGTAATGGAAGCGTGGCAGGAAAGATAGTTCACCTTCACTAAGATTTCCTTCTTTGTGGGCTGTGGGTTTTTCTCCCAAGCCCTAACGAGGGCGGCCAAATCTGCCTTTGAGATCTCGAGGTCGAATCCGCCAATCGACTTGACGCCTGCCGGCAGCGTGGTCTCGAACGTCACCTGTGCTGTGACGGTCGTTCCGTTTGAATCTTTGATGCGCCTCGCGCGGCGCCCTTTGAGATAAGCATCGGCGGCTTTTTTGGCGACATCGAGGTAAAAAATCTCGGATCTTGCCGCCGCCAGTCGCATCTTACTCATCGTCTTTCCTTTTCTTGACGATTACGCTGTGGTCTTTTTTACGCATTACCCCTTGCCACAGCGGAAAATCCCGAGCAGAGTCGAGGGACTTTCCGCTGTGGCGAAACCGTGTGTTAAAGAACAAAAGAGCGCGGAGATATAGTATACCTACGCGTTCCCTTTGCAATCTTATTGTGGGAACTTACTTCTCCAACAAATCGTGCGGAACAGAGATGTAAAGTTATCCATCTGTGGCACTCTGAACTAACTCTCCGCCTATTTGGTTACAAGCTCTCCGAACTCTCTTTGTGAGTAACGCCATCATCTTCATCGTCGTCTTCGGGATTCTTGTTAGAATACATTTCGTTTGCGCCAAGAGCCGCGAGCATTTCTTTAGGCGTACCTTCTCGTAAAATCTCCTCTCTCTGTTTATCCAAACCTTTAGGAAGCGCCGAATCGGCTTCTGGTTTTCCAAGTCCCTTCCCTTCGGAGTTTTCTTTCATAGTGCAGATAAGTTTAACACATAAGTCTCATTCCTTCTTCTTATCAAGTTTGTCCAATTTGAGTACTTTGAAGATAAGGTAGACCGTGATCGCCAGGATGAAAAAATCAAGGAGGGTCGCAAGAAATTTACCCAGAGCAATTGATCCTATAGTAATATCGCCGAGTCGTCCGGTGCCGCCAAATAAATACGTAAGCGTAGGATTTACGATATCTGTTGAGAATGACGTTGTGACCTTAGAAACTGCACCTCCCAAAACGAAACCGATAGCAAGACCTACAACGCCGCGCTCACGCACGAAATCTATGAATCCGACAAATTGTCCCTTTAATTGTTCGCGAACCATATCTTATAGGTTATTAACGAGTGAAGCGAGTTTAACACATTTTAGACCCGCATAAAATTTCGCAAAGCAAAATTTGTGCGGGTGAAGCACGGCATAGTCGCTACGCCTACTCACATTGCTTCATCTATCGCCTCCTTCACTAATGCGTCTGCCTCTTTATTCCTCTCACGCGGAATGTGTGTGAAATTAACATCAGGAAAATGTGCGACGAGAAGATTATGCACTTTCATGTACTGCGGCCAGAGCGTCTCTTCTTTGATCTGATATTTATTCTCCATCTGTCTCACAATTAGTTCGGAGTCCATGCGCACCTCTATCGTACGCCCAGCAAACCCGCGCTTTTTCGCCTCCTGAAGCGCGAGAATAAGCGCCTCATATTCCGCCCAATTATTCGTCTGCTTTTCACCGAGGAATCTTTTTAATTCCGCTATTTTGCGAGTGCCGTCATACATAACGACACCGGCCCCGGCGGGTCCTGGATTGCCGCGCGAGCCGCCATCAGTGTAAATAGTGATACTCATGCAACTACAGGCGGCATTTGAGCGTTTCCCCGACAAATAAAACGCACTCGGAGACGGAGAGTTTCTGCATGTATTGAGAAGTGTACTGTATTTAATCGGCGTGAAAACTACAAAACCAGCCAAGCTGTGAACAATAGCATGGTCAGTTTATGAACATATGTTCATAAACTGACCTCTTGCCGCTACACTGAAACAACGTCAACTATTCGGAGCGCAAGACCGCC
>DPYD01000033.1 GCA_003545515.1 Candidatus Kaiserbacteria bacterium
TTTGCGCCATTCAATTCATTATAGTCCAAGAACAATAAAACAAGTCCCGTCCATCTCCGGATCCTGTCTGTGCGATGCACCTGTCTGCCGTACCTCCCGAGGTTATACCTCCCGAGGTTAAACCTCGGGAGGTGTGCCAGCACAGGTAGACGCAGACAAGTGTGTAGAGGGCATTCCCGACACGCGGTGCGTCTACCCTGCGTGTCGGGAATGCATTGGCTTACTTATTATCCCCACCTTCTTGAGTATTTTCACCCCCCTCTTCCTTCTGCGGCTCCTGCGGCGGTTGCTGCCCTCCGGAGGAGGGTCCGCCTTGGGCGGATTGACTCATCGCCTGTCCAATGGCGCTCATAGCGCCCGAGAGGGCCTCTGCCGCCGATTTGATGGCGCCGACATCGGTACCATTGCGTGCCGTCTTTAAGGCGTCTATCTTTTCTTGCACGTTCTTTTTTATATCTTCACTCACCTTGTCACCGTGTTCTTTGAGTGCTTTTTCAGCCGCGTAGACGAGTTGATCGGCTGTGTTATGCGCTTCCACGATTTCCTTCTTTTTCTTGTCCTCTTCGGCATGTAACTCGGCATCCGCGCGCATCTTCTCCACCTCTGCGTCAGAGAGACCGGAACGAGCTTCTATTCTGATGGATTGTTCTTTGCCGCTCGTTTTGTCCCGCGCTTTTACAGAGAGAATACCGTCTGCGTCCAAGTCAAAACTAACCTCTACTTGCGGCATGCCTCGCGGGGCCGGTGGAATGCCATCCAAATTAAAACGACCGAGCGTTTTGTTGTCTGCCGCCATGGGCCGTTCGCCCTGCACAACGTGGATCTCGACCGACGGCTGGTTGTCGGAAGCCGTAGAGAACACTTGCGAACGCGAGGTTGGGATGGTCGTGTTGCGGTCAATAATTTTGGTCGCGACTCCTCCCAAGGTCTCGATTCCAAGACTCAAAGGAATCACATCAAGAAGAAGCACGTCCTTGACGTCGCCCTGCAAGATACCACCTTGAATCGCCGCACCGATCGCCACTACTTCGTCGGGATTGACTCCCATATGCGGTTTCTTTCCGAAATACTTTTCTACGGCCTGTTGGATGGCCGGCATACGCGTTTGTCCTCCGACCAGTATCAATTCATTAATGTCACCAACCTTAAATGGCGAGGCCTCTATCGCGCGTTTTGTGATGGTCATTGCGCGCTCGACGAATTCACCCGCGAGTTCTTCGAGTTTTGCGCGTGTCAATTTTATAGCCAGGTGCCGCGGACCGGAAGAATCAGACGTTATAAAGGGTATGTTGACTTCTGTCTCAATCGCAGTCGAAAGTTCGATTTTTGCCTTTTCCGCCGCCTCGTCCAGACGCTGGCGTGCCAAAGGATCATTTCGGACGTCAATTCCCGATTCTTTCTTAAATTCGTCTGCAAGCCATGTCATTACGCGCTGGTCCACGTCTTTACCCCCGAGGTGCGCGTCGCCATCGGTCGAGCGTACCTCAATTACATCATCACCCACTTCCAGAACAGAGATATCAAATGTACCACCGCCGAAATCGAACACGGCGATTTTCTCCTCCTTTTTTTTGTTGAAACCATACGCCAGAGCCGCCGCGGTTGGTTCGTTAATTATGCGCTTCACGTCAAGACCCGCTATTTTCCCGGCGTCCTTCGTCGCCTGCCGTTGGGAATCGTTGAAATATGCAGGCACAGTTATGACGGCTTCCGTAATAGTCTCGCCAAGTTTCGCTTCAGCGTCCCGCTTAAGCTTTTGTAGGATCATTGCAGAGATTTCTTCCGGCCGATACCACTTGCCCTGTGGTGAGCTTGCCTGCTGTGAGCCCGTCGAACCAGTCGAACCATCGCCCATTCGCACTTCAATACCGCCATCTGCTTTGCGCATCTCGAACGGCACTGACTCACGATCCTTTTTCACCGCCGGCTCATCAAATGAATGTCCTATAAAACGCTTTATTTGATAGATGGTGTTTTTAGGATTTGTAACCGCTTGCCGTCTTGCCAGAAGCCCGACCAGACGCTCCCCTGTCTTAGAAATGGCTACCACAGAGGGTGTCGTGCGCGCACCCTCAGTGTTCTCAATTATCTGCGGCTCACCCCCCGTAACCACTGCTATCGCGGAGTTCGTTGTCCCTAAGTCAATTCCAAGGATTTTTGACATATGTTTATTTTTGTGATTAGGAATAATCTAGTTGTCGCGAGAAGATTTTAATACGATTTGCGCGGGGCGCAAGACTCTTTCATTCGTGCGGTATCCATATCGAAGTATACGAACGACAGTACCGGGTTCCCCCGCTATATCGTCGCGTTCTTCCACGACCTCATGCAGAGCCGGTTCAAACGCCTCGCCGACTTTTCCGAATCGTTCGATGCCGTGTCTTTTGAGTGCATCTATAAGTTGATTTCGCACGTACTCCATGCCGCTCCGCCAACCATCGGATACTTCGGCCCATGCCTCGTTTCCTGCCGCCATATCAAAACTATCCAGTGCAGGAATAATGTCGTGTACGAGAGATTCTCTAAGAAGTTCCGCGCTCCGCGC
>DPYD01000057.1:0-2189 GCA_003545515.1 Candidatus Kaiserbacteria bacterium
GGGTTTTCGAATTGAGCGGCGGTTACATACACGGGTAAAACAGAAAAAAGCATCACAAGCACGAAGGATGTCGTAAATCTTATGAAACGATGAATTGTTTGCCCTCTCATAGTTCTAATATATGTCCGATTTCCTGATGCGCGCGCGCAACAGCTTCTGAAAGACGCATTGTACCGGTCGTTACATTCTCAATCATACCGCGGAACACATCGTCTGTCTTTGCCGGGTCAGGATCGGTCCATGAGCCAGAAGCGATTGCTTGTTTTTTAAAGAGGTCGTCGTTGCTTGCCGCCGGTGTCGTCTGCGTCAATACATCCCTGCGTGCGCTTGGAATACCATACGCGTTCGAGAGCGCGCTTGAAGTTTCTGCTGACGCAAGAAGTGACGCAACCTGAACGGCTCCCGATGGATTCTTCGTCGTTCTGGCAACGGAAAGAGCGTACACGCGCGCGAATGTTAGCGTGCGTTCGGCAGAGCGGATCTGCGGTATGGATGCAACCGCAAAATTCAAGTTCGGATTCATGCGTGCTACCGCGCCATATTCACTTGCAAAGCCGATGTACAAAGCAAGATCGCCCGAGGCGAATGCAGAGCGTGACTCCGGCATAGCACGACTCCACGAATAGATCGCCTTAGATGGATCAGCGAATTCCGTATAAAAGCGCAGGGCTGATTCAATTGCTTGTCTTGGCGTAAAAACAGAAACCAATCGGCCTATGCTGTCCCTCGTAGTTATTAAGCCGCCTGCCTGGAGAATGAGGGTGCTTACTATTTCTTTTGCATGGCTGACGTTGCGGTACTCTCCGAACGAAATGGCAGATTTCTGTACCTGCCCTGCCTCATTCCTTTTCGTTATACTCTGGGCCATTCCGGAGAGCTCGTCCCAATAGCGAGGAGGACTTGCAAAACCAGCGGAGGCGAGCATGTCGCGATTCCAATAGAGAACAAGAGGGTCTGCCAGCAGAGGAATGCCCAAGACCCCCGCCTCCCCTAGATACGGATTGGCGGCTTCGATGAACGTATTGCGGAATTGTGTCTCCGAAAAGCCGTCGTAAGGAATTGGAAATACTTTTCCCGCATCGCGCACCGCATTCTCTTGTCTCAAAATGAATATGTCGGGACCGGTGCCGCTCGCAAGCGCTTCCGTTAGAAGATCGGCAAACTTATCTTCGTCCTTCTGTTCATAGGTCACCGAAAGAAGGCGGCCGTCCTGTTCGGCGGATTCTCGAATAATTTTTCGAAAAGTATTCTCGTCGAAGGTTCCCCATATCATTACAGGACCAATGTTTGTGCCGCTACCGGAACCGATGACAAGTGCGAAAATAAGTACGCCCGAAACCGCAAGGGCGCCGAACGCTGAAAGCAGAATCGTTTGGAATACGGATAGTTTGGGCATAGTAGATTATGTTGTCAATTAATGCGGATGCAATGTTTCTATTACTCTTTAATGGCAACCGGTCTGAATATCAGCCCATAGTGATGCGCCCCGGCGTCAAATTCTCTATAGAGCTTGAACCCGGCTTTCTTCGCAATCTCTATCGCCGCATTTTTCTTTACGGTATCTTCTTTCGCCGGGCCAAGTCTTCGCCCACCGGACGATGAGGAGTCCGACCAATCAATAACGGCAAGTCTGCCTACGGATTTCATGATACGCCGCGCCTCTGCAAAAAGCGCGTGTTTATCGGAAACTTGAAATAAAAGATTGGAGATAAGTACGATATCCATAATGCCATTTGAGAGCTTCGAGCCACGCGACTCTTCAACATCTCCCCACAATACTTCTACGTTCCTTAAACCGCGTCGTGCCGCTTCATTCGCAGTACGTCGTAAAAGATCCTTTTGTATATCTATGGCGTACACGTGACCTATTCCTTCCATACGCTCGGCGATCGCAAGCGTATACGCGCCACTTCCGCTCCCAAAATCGGCAACATACATTCCCGGCTCAATGTCCAAAGCGCCGATATTCCGCTTCGGGTGCGCAAACCCACCAGTTGGCGGACTGCCGCTTCGTAACGGTGAGTGCGTGTGCATCGTCCTTATTATACAAGATATAAACGTTCCAGAACTCATCTACCCCGACTTTGTGCACATAACGATTTACGAAACCGTTATGTGTGCGAGAATACACGCATGGAACTTTTCCACGCGTTAAACCGCGGTGTCGAAAAAAGAGACATCTTCATGGA
>DPYD01000057.1:2201-4382 GCA_003545515.1 Candidatus Kaiserbacteria bacterium
TCATGAAAAACCATTACCATCTCCTGCTTTCAGAACGAGTCGAGGGAGGATTGACGCTCTTTCTGCGCAAGTTGAATGTCGGGTATGCCAATTATTTCAACGAAAAATACCGGCGGAGCGGCTCGTTGTTTCAAGGAAGAACCAAGAAGATTGGCATTCATTCCAACGCCCACTTCCTGCACATTCTCCACTATATACATCTTAATCCGCTTGATTACCTCCCCGGAGCGCGCGAATGGCGAAACGGCCACGTCGCCGAAACAGCAAAGGCAAAGACACACATCGATACGTACCGGTGGAGCAGTTATGCGGATTACTGCGGGAAACGAAACTTTCCTTCACTCCTGACGACAAAGTTCTTTAAGGATTCGATCGGAAACATCGAGAAAGAAACCTTGAGCTATTTAGGGAAGTTTAATGGCACACTCACCGATACGATTCCTGCACGCTTCCTTGAATAATGGTCATATAACGACTTCGTAAATCGTTATAACGGGGCTTAAATTTTCGGCATTACAGTAAAAGTGGCGAAATTATTGGTCACCCGTCTATTACGCTTCAAACACGACAAAAGAGGCTACTTGATCTACTTCTCTTAACTTCATGACCCGAACTCCCTGCGTTGCACGACTAAGCGTCGGAATCTCTTCGAGACTCACGCGGATGGTCTGGCTCTTTTTCGACATCGCTACGAGTTCTCCTCCCACAAGAACGACCACGGCGCCCACAAGCTGTTTAGTTTTCGCTGTAATGGACATCGTTTTCATGCCTGAGCCACCGCGACCTTGCGTCTTGTATTCTGAAAGTTTCGTCTTCTTTCCGTAACCAGTAGAGGATAAGACGAGAAGCCCTGCATCTTTCGCCCCCTTGGGAACAACACCTGCCCCAACAATCATATCGCCACTCCTCAACTTCATTCCTCGCACACCCGTAGCTTGCCTACCCATCTCCCGCACCGCGTCTCCCGCAAATCGGATGGCTTGACCCTTTGCTGTCGCAAGAACCACATCATCACCTTTGAGAACAAACTGTGCGGAAATGAGTGAGTCACCTTTGTCCAGGGTGATGGCAAGCAGACCGCTTCGACGCACCTCCTTGAACTTGTCCGCAGACGTCTTTTTTACCGTACCCTTCTTTGTAACCATTAAAAGTGCCAAGCCATCCGACGCCTTAATGCTTTTTGGCATCGCAAGAATCGATGTGATGGATTCATCCTGCTCAAGGGAAAGAAAGTTCATGATGGATTTGCCCTTCGTCGCTCGTCTCCCCTCCGGCAATTCGTACATTTTGAGCTGGTACGCTTTTCCGCGATCGGAAAAGAAGAGCAGGTCGGAATGCGCGGAAGCGGTCAGGAATTGAGTAACGAAATCTTCTTCCTTCGTGTCGAGATCAACTACGCCCACGCCCCCGCGCCTTTGACGACGATACTCAGACGGATTTGTACGCTTGATGTAACCACCCGAGGTAAGGACGAGAACGGATTCCTCATCCGCGACGAGATCCTCGGCCGAAAGAGATTTCACTTCACGTTTTACTATCTTAGTTCGGCGCTCATCGCCATACTTTTCGGTTATTTCCTGTATCTCCGTTTTAATTAGGGCCATAAGTTTCTTCTCGTTCTTTAGGAGCGCCGCGAGCTCGGTTATCAACGCCTGCACCTCCTTGAGTTCATCCTCCACCTTCTGACGCTCGAGACCCGCAAGCTTCGAGAGACGCATCTCGAGAATGGCATTCGCTTGCAACTCTGAGAATTTGAATTTCTGCATCAGAGCTGCTCTCGCATCGTCAACGGTCTTTGATTTCTTTATGAGCGCAATGATGGCGTCTATGTGGTCAAGCGCTTTCTTGAGTCCAAGCAAGATGTGCTCGCGATTCTCAGCTTTCGCGAGATCGAATTTACTCCGACGCGTGACCACCTCTTTGCGATGAGAGACAAAATTTTCAAGCAACGCTTTGAGAGAGAGCGTCTGCGGCACACCGTCTACCAGGGCAACTACGTTGTAATGGAAAGTCTCTTCCAGTTGCGTGTGTTTGTAGAGATAATTGAGGACAGTCTGCGCGTTTCCCGTGTTTTTAAGCTCTACAACGACACGAATGTCTTTTGTGGATTCGTCGCGGATATCGCGAACACCCTCCAGTTTCTTCTCGTGCACCAAGTTCGCCATCTTCGTCAGAAGATCG
>DPYD01000071.1 GCA_003545515.1 Candidatus Kaiserbacteria bacterium
GCACGCAATCCTTAAAGAGCTGAGCAGAGAAATCCACAAAGGCACAGTATCTCCGGCGCTTGAGCATAAGCGCATGATAATGCTGGACACGGCCGCGATAACCGCTTCCGCGAAAACAAAAGGGAAATTTGAAGAGCTTCTCATAAACCTGCTAAATGAGGCGTCCCGCGCAGGGAATATCGTTCTGGTCATAGAAGATGTCCCAACGTTTTTGGGATCATCACAATCACTCGGCGCAGACTCCACCTCTCTCATGGAGCCATATTTGTCCGGCTCTGCCATTCAGGTGATAGTTCTCTCAGATATAGATTCTTTCAATCGCGTCATCCTGCCGAATACAAAACTCATGAAGCAGTTCGAGAAATTGGAAGTGGCAGAACCATCACTTGATAAGACATTATTAATATTGGAAGACGTCGCGGAGGGACTAGAGGTACATTCAAATGTTATCGCGACGTATCAAGGCGTCAGTGCGGTCGTTGATCTAAGCGACAGATATGTAACGCAGGGCGTATTTCCCGAAAAGGCGGTGGATCTATTGGAGGATGCACTCGTTTCAGCAACATCATCCGGAAAAAAGTTTCTCATGCCGGAGGATGCAGAAGCAGTTGTCGAGAGGGAATACCATGTTCCCATTGCGAATGCGGGCGGAGAAGAGTCCCAGAAACTTCTTCATTTCGAGGAAATAATGCACGAGCGTATCGTCAACCAGAATGAAGCCATCCATGCCGTGGCGAATGCACTGCGCAAGGCGCGTTCAGGACTACACGCCGGAAATCGTCCCATCGCATCTTTTCTTTTCTTGGGTCCAACGGGTGTCGGGAAAACCGAGACTGCAAAAGTTGTGTCCGAGCTTTACTTCGGTTCAGTAGAGAGCATGACGCGATTCGACATGTCGGAATTCCGAGGGTCCGAGGGAGCAGAGAAACTTCTCGGCTCTTTCACAACCCGCGAGCCCGGTGTTTTGGCGAATAAACTGCGAGAAAAGCCGTTCGGACTTCTTCTTTTCGACGAGTTCGAGAAATCGTCGCACGAAGTGATAAATTTGTTTCTGCAGATCTTGGAGGAAGGATTTTTCACGGACTCTTTCGGTAAGAAGGTGTCGGCGCGGGAAACAATACTTATAGCAACGTCGAACGCCGGAAGCAATCTTATTTGGGATCTTGTTCAGAAGGGACGTGATCCTGCATCTGTGCAAAAAGAGGTCATCGACCACATTCGTAGCGAGGACATTTTCAGCCCAGAACTCTTGAACCGCTTCGACGCAATCGTCGTGTATCATCCTCTCAACAAAGAACAGCTGACGCAGGTTGCACGTCTTATTCTTAACGAACTTGCCGCGCATCTAAAGGAGAAAGACATCACTTTCGAGGTCACAGACGAGCTTGCCGCGAAAGTGGTTGAGCTCGGTTACGACCCTGTCATGGGCGCGCGGCCGATGCGTCGTGCTGTTTCCGACCGTGTGGAGCAGGTGATTGCTCGCCGCATCCTGGAAGGGAAGCTTGAGCGTGGAAGTGTATTCACACTACATCCGAACGATTTGACTACGGAGTAAATTAACTAACGCACGCGCGATTTTTTTGTTAAGATAGCGCGGCAAGGGCCCATATCTTGAGGATCGATATGGACCCGTCGCTCGGAAAAAATGAATGCGAGCATTCATTTTCGATCCTCACTAGGGCCCATAGTATAGCGGTAGAACGGTTCCATGGCATGGAACAGGTCGGGGTTCGACTCCCCGTGGGTCCACCAAATTTGATTTGCATCAGAATTGACCGTGCCCGCGCCAAAGACGCGAGCGAGGAGAGGTATTCCCAAAAGTTCGTGTTACAGTTTGGGTGTTGGTGAAGCTCTACTAAGAGCATTTTATAAATTACTTTCAAAATAGCTATGGAATCCGTATCTTTATTTGTCGTAGGACTTCTAACGGCAGTGCTCTCGCTTCTTGGATTTGTGCAGCAACATCCCGAATTGCCGCAAGCATCACGCGACCAAGCGCAACAAATCGCACAACAGGCGATTACGCAGGCGACACAAACTCTCGAGCAGACTGGTAGTCAAACTCCTGCAACGAACGCAAACGTCACTTCAGAGTGTCTTGTTCTCACACACGACCTTTGGATTGGCAAGTCAGACGAAGATACTGGTGGAGAGGTATCCAAGCTACAGCTATGGCTCAAGGCGGAGGGGTACTTTCCAGACGCGCAAGGCACTGGCTACTACGGGGAGAAAACCGCTGGCGCGATGGTCAAGTGGCAAAAGGCGCATGGGATGGATTTCGTAACAACCAAAAGTGGTGTTGGAAAAATGACACGCGCTAAAATGCAAGAGGCGTGCTCAAGAACTTCGAGCAATATCAAAATTGGTAATCCATATGGTGGCTCATATGACCTGGAAGCTAAGATCCAATACGAAGCCGGAATACCGATAGCGGTCGCGGAATTCCACGGAGGATTTAATCTTGGCGTTTATGATGGTACAAGCGCGCCGAAAGAGTATGTCGACTTCGGTGATGGAGCATCCATAGCCGCTGAAAAGACAGTGTGTCCGGGCTCTGATTGTTATTTCCAAGCAAAACACTTATATCCAAAAGCTGGAACATACACGATAACACTGCACACGATCGAGAACGCAAAGCGAATAAATCTCACGGCGACAAAAATCACGGTCGCGAAAGATGGTTGTGAGGGGACCGCAGATGCGCCTTATATTGCCGCGATTTTGCCAATCTCCGGTCCGCGAGGCACAAGCGTAGAGATTTGGGGTTGTAATTTATCAGGATTTGAAGGCGATACTGATTTTACTTTTGAGTCGTCATACGGACAAAAAGTTACGATCGACGGCGAAGCAAGTTACCGACAGTCAGGGGGAACAAGTGCGAAGATACAAGTGCAAGAGCCGTGCCATCAGGGCGAGACAGTCTATGGCGAGTATTCCGGTTTGCCAGCACAGTGTGTATATACGCCTATACTGCCGGGAACGTATCAAGTCTACGTCACTCCATGGAGTAAAAAGAGCAATGTCGTGAATTTCACTGTGACGCAGTGAAAGGTATCAATCCTCCGTTCCGGTTTCTAAAGGTGGAAAAATAAACTACCGCGCAGCCAAGCTGTCGGGGAATTCTGCGCATGGATTAGAAGCATCATATGATACGGAAGCGACACGGTAAATACGTTGTGCTGTCCGAGAAAAGCAGGCACTCGTTTGGTATGTATCAGACGCTCGCCGAGGCGAAAAAACGACTACGGCAAGTGGAATACTATTACTGGCGAGCGTTGTGCGAGCGAAATGCAAAAGTTCTGTTTTTGCATTTCCGAAACGAGCCCCCACACTTACTTTGGCATCGTTGTGCGTGAACGTAGAGATACTATCGCTCGGCGGAATAATCCACCTTACCGGAGGCGAATAGGTTCTTATGGGGCACAACGGAAAGCAATGCCAAAGTAAGTGTGGGGGCCGAGGAGTCAGAAATTGGCGGAAAGCACTCGCGCTTGTGCGCAGGGAGTGTATTCCGACCCGCAGGGTAAACGCTCTGTAGAGTCGGAATGAGCCAATTTACAAGGTTCAACCTTGTAGTTCGCGGCTGAACATCAACCCCACTCGATGGTGGCAGGCGGTTTGTCGCTTATGCGGTAGGTTACGGCACCGACCTCGCGCACTTCATTCGTGATGCGACGTGAGACGCGATCGAGGAAGTCGTAGGGGAGTTGAGCGAATCTGGCAGTGAATCCATTGACGCTCCATACCGCCCATAAAACTACAACATGTCCCATTCCCGCGTCATCTCCTTTTGAGACGCTGTGAAGAGAGCTCGTTACAACCGCACCGGCCTGCCATACTGAATCATAGAGCATGGCTCTCCGCAATTCCTCTATATATATGCCATCAACAGCTCGTGCGGTTTTCAAATTTTCAGCAGTGATTTCTCCTTCAATGCGAACGACGAGTCCGGGCCCTGGGAAAGGGTGGCGTATCAGAAGATCCTCGGGGA
>DPYD01000004.1 GCA_003545515.1 Candidatus Kaiserbacteria bacterium
TCGCGCGCTCCAAAGATCCCAAAGCCGACTGCGCGCCCAGAATCGTCATGCGCCATTGTGCCGCGACCGCCGAGTGAATAGCCACCTCTGGAACCGCTGGAGCTATTTGCGCTAGTGTTCGATGTGTTTGTTGACGGCGTGACGGCTTTTTTAGTTGGCGGTGTTACAGTTTTTTTAGTTGGTGGTGATACTATTGTTGATACTATCGATCTTGTTACTACTGTTTGCTGCTGTGCCTTTTTGGCGGTAGTGGCGGCAATATACCCCTGATTATATGCGGATTGTATTGCGCCCGCGTTCAGACCTAGTTCTGCCGCAATGGATCCGTATTGAGCCGCCATCGCAGATGATTGGTTAGAATTGCCGACTTTACCATCACTAAAACCTTTGGCATATCCTCTGGCTTCGGCGGCACCCTGCATTGAACCCGCTTTCCCCGCCGCCACATCAGATCCCAACAAACCACCAACTGCATTGCCCATAACAGACGCCGTCAGCCGCGAGCTGTTTATTTCTTGGAACGGACCGGAAGAGTCTGCAAAAAAGTTCATTAGTTTACCCTTAGAATTAGGATTGCGTTCTTGTTGGATTCGGCGCAACCTTTCGGTGGCACCGTCTGTGTACCCCTCGTCATACCCTTTTTTGAAACTTTCAACAACTTCTTGAACAAGCTCTTCTTCCGCCACTTTCTGTCCTACAACAGCGTCACGATGTCCCATCGCCGTACCAATAGCGTAGACACCCTTGTCATTAAAGCCAATTTTGTAATAGACTGTGAGCGTATTGATATTATATGTGAGTTTGCCTTCTTTCCCGCCGTCGCGTGCGTCAATAATTCGGTCAAGCTCGGCGATTACTTCTTCCGGAACATCTTCGAGATAAATATTTGTGCCACGGTTTGGGTTCCCGCCGGGAACAAAAACGTCGCCATCGTTGTCGTAGCGATAGGCCCCCGGAATTGGCGGGATGGGGGCTTCAGGAAGATATTGTTTTAGATTTGAACCCTCTATGATTGCGGAGACGGTCGGATTCAGACTCCAAAGCAATGTCATGTCGAGCCGCCAAGAAGTGATTCCTTCCGCATTCGCCCATTTTTTGAGAGCTTTTTTGATTGTTTGGAAGTCGTCCACGATGTCGTACGCAAGCAGTGCGGCAGCCGTTGTTTCTGAGCGAATTCCGAAGCGTGTTTTTTCATTATTGCTTATTCTGTAAAAGAGATTATTTTCGCTGTACGTAATCTTTCCGCACAGCGGCCCGTCTCCTCCGTCAAGGTATTCATCAAGTTCAATTTTGATATCTTCCGATATACCACTTATATATATGTTCACGCCGCGCGCGGGGTTTTGTCCGCACGTAAAGGTGGAGCCGCCATTGTGATAGCGATACGGCCCTGCGCCAGTTGGTGCCTCAGGAGCGGCTAGCAAATAATTCTTCAAACTCGTCGTCTCCACGAGACGTGCGATCTCGGGATTTGGGCCAAGTCCGGGAAAAGAGTCGCCGCGCTTCCAAGTGTCCAGCCCTTCTACCCTTGCTTGCATTTGAAGTACGTACTCGATATCGGCGAAATCAGATGCTATTTGTGCCGTTCCCTGTGTCAATTCGACCCCTTCTTGTTGCGAGGCGCCAAAATCCACATCGGAGTCGGAAAATGTATCATCACCGAACGTCGTCGCCTGATATTGCAACCAATTTCCTTCGACCCAGACGTTGATTTCGTTCGTCCCTTTCGGTGTCTGAGGAACATTCTCGAATTTGAAGTTGGACAATGTATCATCATTAAATCTTGTAGTCAGATTTTGCAACCAATTTCCTTCAGTAAATGTATCGGGTTCATTAATCTTTGTGGGTTTCTGGGTGGCATTCTTGACCGTTGTAAAATCCGGTAGCGTTTCAAATACCCGCCTCACTACATCGGTCCCCCGCAGTGGAATCTTCAGTTTTTTGAGATTGGAAGAAGTGTCGTCATCCGGCCTATCTTGAGAATATAGTACGGGGGTGGAGGAGTTTCCGACTTGAGCCGTTTGACTTGCGGCATTGGACACACTCGCCCACATAGATGAGAGTCCGAACAAGGAGACGGCTATAACGGCAAGCATAACGGCGGAGTTGGAGGTTCGCCTCTCTCTCGCCCTCGCGCTTGGCTCGGCATAGATGTTTTCGCTTGTTTTTCCGCCGGTCTTTCCAGAATCCTGCGCGCTTTCCGGTTTTTGTAAATTTTCGTTCTCAGGAGGCATGGTGTGGGTGGTGTGTGTGGAGTATGTAGTAAGAATAACCTTTCTGACCGCAATACAAAAAAATTGAAGGGGATAACGAAACCACGTCCGACGTCGCGATCTTTGATATTACTGGCTCTTGGTGTTTCTTGGCTCCGAACTTACCTCCCGAGGTTTAACCTCGGGAGGTTTAAGTAGGGAGCTTGCTCGTCCCGAGGTTTGTCCCGAGGTTAAACCTCGGGAGGTAGGTCCGCGTAGTACGCTCGCGCGTCNNTGCTCTTTATTGCTGTCACTGAAGAATTCACGCACGCTCACGTACGGGTAGGCGAGGATTTCGCGGCGGAGCGTACGAACGTCACATTTTCCGCGTTTCCATTCCGGCGCAAAGAGATCAGCCGGATTCAGGAGAATGTANNCGCTCGTTTCTGCTGTTGAAGTACATTGTGTAACCCGTGAATAATTTTTGCATGAATCGCGCGATGCCGTTGTCTTCCCGCTGTCGGAGCAGTATATGAACGTGCGTCGGCATGAGGGCAAACACGCCGATTTCTACGAGCTGCTCCCCGCGATCGACACTTTTGTCAGCGAGTATAGATTGCAGGTCGATCTTGAATCTTTCCGAGATTGTTTCAGTTTTTGTTCCATTGCTCAAATACAACAGACTCATGAATCGTTCATAATCGCGATGCTGGCCAAATACCTTTCGCTTATCGACACCTCTGTTGTAGCAGTGATACCACTCACCAGTAACACACGGNNAACCTCGGGTAGTAACCTCGGGGAGAATAATGACCTTCATACAACCTATTCTTGCGAGACTCCCGCAACAGTTTCTGACTCCGTCGTTGGCACTGGCGCAGGTTCTGATTCCGGCTCGGATGCACCCTCCGTAGCTTCTACCTCCCGAGGTTTAACCTCGGGAGGTACTGAGGTTAAACCTCGGGAGGTACTTCTGGCGCGGGTTCTGAGGCGGGTTCTGA
>DPYD01000027.1:0-263 GCA_003545515.1 Candidatus Kaiserbacteria bacterium
TTGTACGAGGCGCCGAGTCCCTGCGCCGCATCCTCTATAAAGACGAGCTTGTGTTTCTTCGCCAGGCGGCGCACGGAGCCAAGCTCGGCAGGTAACCCGGCATAGTCTACGGCAACGATGGCCTTCGTCCGCTTGGTGAGTTTCCGCTCCGCGTCTTTCACATCAATATTGCCCGTACCGGAGTGAATATCCGCAAAGACCGGTTTCGCACCGAGATACAGCGCGGCATTTGCAGTCGCCGCGAACGTGAGCGCGGGCATAAC
>DPYD01000027.1:302-9219 GCA_003545515.1 Candidatus Kaiserbacteria bacterium
TTCTTCGCAGTCCACGGATGGAATTCCGGCACTATAATATACATGTCGCTGAGATCTTTGGTACGCAGCGCTTCGTGCTCTGTGATCAAAATTTCGTGCAATTTCTCACCAGGACGAATACCGGTAACCTGTATCTTGCATCTTGGCGCAAGTTCGCGCATGACGTCCTCGATGCGCAAACTAGACATTTTCGGCACAAATATCTCGCCGCCTTCCATAGTCCCGAGAATTTTCGTGACAAGCTTCATAATATCCTCGATGTGGAGCCAGAAGCGCGTCATGCGTTCATCGGTGAGAGAGAGCGTCCCCGTCTTTTTCTGCTTTGCTATGAGTTCAACCAAGGAGCCGCGGCTCCCGATGACGTTGCCATAGCGCACCACGCTGATGAGCGTTTTTCCGGTGCGTCCGCGGTAGGAATTTGCCGCAACCGCAAGGCGTTCTGCGCACATTTTAGTCGCACCGTAGAGATTGATGGGTTGCACCGCCTTGTCTGACGAGATGAAGAGGACGCGCTCGACATCTCGCTCAAGGGACGCATCGATAACATTCTTGGTGCCGATGATGTTCGTCTCGATAGCTTCGGAGGGATTGTATTCGAGCGCCGGCACTTGCTTCAAGGCCGCCGCATGAATGACGATGTTGACTTGATGGAAAGCGCGCATGAGGCGCGTACGGTCGCGTATGTCGCCGATAAAGAAGTCCAATCTTTTGTCTGCGAACTCGCGCGCCATTTCGCTTTGCTTGTATTCGTCGCGGCTAAATACGATGACCTGCCGCACATCACGCATCGTGAGAAGGTGGCGCACCATGGCGCGTCCGAACGTTCCCGTCCCGCCCGTAATCAGCACGGTTTTACCCTTTAGAGACCACATATGGCGAGACTATACCACGCAGAGCACACCAATAAAATACCTCGTAGCAAGCTGACGAGGTATTTTATTTTTGAGAACCGTCGGTTCTCNNGGTTCCCCGACCCCCTCCGCTCTTCCGCATTCATCCCCGTAGCAGAGCTACGGGGAATTCTGCGTAAGTATTAATAGATGCGTCTTGGCAAGAAAAGAAAAAAGAGCCGTAACTATGCGAGTCGCGCAAAGCCGCTGTGAGCGACCGGCCCTGCGAGAAGCTTGCCAACGGTATTTTCAGCGACTGCCTTCTGAATAATCGCAAACACCTGATCAACCGCCCGTAGATACTGCTTGACGTCATTCGATGTATGAGCATAGGTGACATACACCGATAACTCCGTGAGAAAACCGCGCTTGAGCATTTCCTGAACAAACAGTGTTTTCAATTCCTGTTTGTTTTTGTAATCGAAAGAGAAACCTATCATCGCGTAGGGTCCTTCTGTACTAATATGTAAATTGTATTTTCTCGCGAGACTCTTCCAGCCAATTTCTATTTGTTTGCCGATACGCGCCAAGTGTTGCGGGACATTCTTCTTTTGGAATTTATTGATCGTCGCAAGCGCCGCTACAGGGCCGATGCGTTCCGTCCAATATGTACTGCTTATAAACGTTCCTTGTGCCGCGTCCATAACCTTTTTCGTGCCTATGATCGCCGCCATGGGGTAGCCATTCGATATCGCCTTTGCTAATACGGCTATATCGGGAGAAACATTATAGAGAAGATGAACGCCTCCTACGTTTTGCCTGAAAGCGGCCGATACTTCATCGAATACCAAGACTGCTCCCTCCCGCTTTGCAATGCGCTTCACGTTCTGCAAAAAATCCTTCTCCGGCTCTTCATGACGATACGGCTCCATCACAATAACGCCGATGCCGTGCTTCTTCACGATTTTCTCCAGTTCCTCGATGTGGTTATAACGAAAAGGAATGGCGGTATTGAGAAGTCCGCGCGGTACACCACGGGGCTCGAGACCGGGAAGAAGATGCCCGTCGAGATTTTTGTCCGACGCGAGATTTCCCGACAAATACCAATCATGCCAACCGTGATATCCGCAAAAAGCGATTTTCTCTTTGCCTGAAGAAGCCCGGGCAATTCGTACCGCTATAGACATGGCTTCTCCGCCAGTGCGAGCATATCGGACCATGTCCGCCCATGGATGCAGGCGCATCAGTACCTCTGCCAGTTCCACTTCCTCCGGTGAATTAAGGGTGGACATTGAACCGCGGTCTATCGCTTTCTTGACCGCGCGGTTGACGTCACTGTCGGCATAACCGAGCACGCACGCGCCAATTCCCATACGCGAGAAGTCAATGTATGTTCTGCCGTCGAGATCGGTCACTCTGATGCCTTTTGCCTTTTTAAAATATGCAGGCCATTGGTCGGGCAAGAACATCTCCGCACGTTTGGAAAGAAGCTGATTTCCGCCAGGAATAAGCGTTTTCGCCCTTTTCCAGAGTTTCTGACCTTTTCCTTTTCGAATGTTTCTTGTGATCATACCGGCAAATAGTAGCACTAATACTATCAAGCGTCGTGCCGATCACGAACGAGAACGAACCAGCGTGGCTCAAGCGCTTCCCCAAGATACGTTCCTCTCAACTTCAGCATTGAGCTTCTTCACGTCAGGATTAGTATCAAGAAACGTAAGTATGTCGCGCATCGTAAACAGAGGATCTCGTGGATACAGAGCACGATACACCGCCTTTAACAATTCATAGTCACCCGGATAATCCAGAGTCAGACGGTAACCGGCTTGGTTTTGTTTCTGATTCACATACTGCCCGATCTTAAAAATCCGCGGATCTTTCCAGAAGTAAAACGTAACATGCTCCCGATGAGATGGTTTGGTCGCTTCTTTCCAGGCCTTTTCTAAAGCGTCAAACGAAAACACTTCAACATCCATGCCATCCGGAAATGTATATGGCTCGAGATTGTTCGAAGCGTAGTCAAAGTCGTTGTCTTTATAAAAACGTATGGTTTCGTCAACGACGCGTGGATCAATGAGAGGACAGTCGGAAGTCATGCGAACGATGATGTCGCCTGTTTTTGTACCGTGTGCTATTGCGGCTTGATAATAACGATCAAGTACATCGTTTTCATCGCCGACAAAATATGGTTGGCCGATAGTTTTCAGATACTCAACGAGTGTTTGGTCGTTCGGATTCTCCGTCGTCGCCACAATGATCTTGTCTATCCCTTTACTCTTACTCACTCTCTCTAGCATGCACGCAAGCACTGTTTTTCCTGGGGCAATATCTAGTAGTACCTTGTCCGGAAGCCGTGTGGAGGACATCCGCGCTTGTATGATCGCAACGACCGTTTGGTTTTTAGACATACGACCTATAGCATATCGAACATACGACGTACTCTCTCCACCCTCTTCTTCGTGAGCACCTCCTTGACATACGCGCGTTCCTTCTCGCCGATTCGCTTTTTCTTTCCACCTTTCATCAGAGCCATGCTACCACAAAGACAGGCGCGTATTGAGAAAACTGGCAACTGTGATACGATTTTTTTCCATAGCACCGTTTATATGGTCGAGCATATAGGAGCGAAATTTGACAGAGAGTACGCGAATAAATATGACACGCTATCGGGAGACATTGGCGCATACGAAGTGTGGGCCAAGACCTTAGCCGATCGGCTCCGTGAACACAAACCGGATGCGAAAGCGGTATTGGAGATAGGGAGCGGAACAGGGAATTCTGCGGTCGTACTTCTCGAGACCGTACCCTCCATCGAAAACTTGTATGGACTTGAAGTGAGCGATTTTATCTTGCTTGCCCGAGCAAAACAAAAAGGCGCAACGGACGAACTCTTTTTTCCCAACGAGGCACCCGCATATAGCCGTCAAGTGGCGCAGCGTATGCAAGCGCACAAAGATAAATTCCATCTTATCAAGGCGGCGGGAGAACAATTGCCGATTAAAGATGGCTCAATGGACGTTGTTTTCATGAATCAGGTATTTCACTGGCTCGAGCCCGATAAAGCGTTAGAAGAAATCCGCAGAGTTCTGAAATCCGATGGGATCATCGTTTTTGACGAGAGCGAAGCTCAATTTGATTTTGGTGATACTGCGGAAGGAGAAAAAATAAAAAGAGAGCAAGCAGTTGATCATCCGTTCGTCAAATCATTCCAGGAGAATTTCGATCACGAGCTTCTGCGCCGGGGGACCGTCGTGGAAAAGAAACCCTTTCGGTATCTATTCACGCTCGACTCTTTGAGCACACTCCTTGAAAAGCACGGTTTCGAGTTAGTCCCCGATGCAAATGGAAGTGCATACACGACTGCCACTGTCCGGTACAGTCTTGTCCAGGCAATGAGCTTTGCTGAAAATGGAGCTCGGATGAGGATCATGAGACAAATGCCGGATCTTCTAAAGACTCCCGGTGTTGCCGACGAGATTGTTTCAGCCACAATGGAGAACACAAAACAGGAATGGGGGGAAAGCCCGAATAATGCTGATGGAAAAAAATATGGACCGAGCCAGGCAGCGTTCGTCGCACGAAAGAAGCCTGCTACAATTTCTTAATTGAATCCGACGCTGAAACTCGGCTATTCCGTTTTGCCGTCAATGTATTGTGTAGAGCGACTTCAATTTCTTCAGTGCTTTTGCGTACTTTCCTGTGCGTTTCATCAGGGCTCCCTTGCCGTCAGCGACGCCAATGATAATCGTCGGTTTGTAGATATCGTCAACGACGATCTCGCCGTATTTGCCGAGAAGTCCTAGTGAGACAAGATTGAGCCCAAGATTTTTGATAGTGCGTCGGCCGAGCGATTTTCCATTGTAGTGGCGGTTGGTCTCGAAGAGCGCCGCAAACATATGCTTCTGCACCATTGAAACATCTATGCGATATATAGAATAATTCCCTTTCTTGGTGATGCTGTCTGCGAAGCATCCCTTGCCGACATCAATGAGGATGGGCGCGAGGCTCCGATCGAGTCCCTTCAAATGCTTCTCCTTGATTATGCCGCGCGAATCGGCCGCGGCGATAACGACGGAGGCATCCTTACATGCAGCTTCAATGCTCTTCGCTTGAGTTATTGGAGAGATCGTGTGCTCCGATTTAATGAGATTGAGACCCGTGACGATAGCTTTAAGTTTCTTCTGGTCGCGTCGATAGGCACGCACGTAGACACCCCGCTCCACAAGCTTCAGCGCTATCTTCGAGCCGATGTTGCCAAATCCAATGATGGCGACCTGACGAGCGCCGATATCACCGACTACCTGTCCCAAGAGAAAATCAACGGCTTCCACAGCCATGTCGTTGCCTTTGTACGTGAGGATCTTCGATCGTGAGATCTCTTGCCGGACGTGCCGTTCCATGTTGCCAACGTCATTCTTCCCGTAGTAGATCTTCTCGATCTTCTTCTCCGAGTCCAAAACGATATAATCGACTTTTCCGTCCACCATTCTAGCTATCTTCACTGCTGTTTCGACATCGCGTACGATAACACCGCCGTACATGAGCGTGTGGGTCTCGCGCAAGGGCATCGGGTAGAATCGTCCGTGTCCGAAGACGCCCGATGTGTTGCCGATGACAAAGCCGGTCGCGCGGCTTTTGGCGCGCGACTTGATGCTTTTAAGAATGGATTCAACTTCTTTTCGCATACTTCAGATGTGGCTCCATTCTATCGGATGATCTTTCTTGATATCACTATTTGTCTTCTTTCCGACAACGACGTCCATGTATTTTGGCAATATCCCTCCGCCCGGGCCTTTTACTGCGATCATTCTCTCCGTGATCTTCTTGCCTACCGGTATGTCGACCGCGGCGTAAAGGCACTTCTTGAAGCGATTGATGGTCTCACGCTCGCTTCCCAGAATGACCTTCTCGGGCGAACCTTTGATGAGAGGGACGAGATGGCTTACACGCACGAGCTCTTTCATCTCGTCGGGATCAGACGAGAGGATGTGGTCGGGTCCTTCCATGAACCTGTCGAGCGTAAAATGCCGCTCTATTACACTCGCCCCGAGAGCAAGCGCAACAGAAGCGACCGTGATACCGATAGAATGGTCAGAGAGACCGACAGGAACGCCGAACGCCTTTTTGAGCGTATCCATGACGGCCAAATTCATATCTTGCGCCGCCGCCGGGTAGCTTGAGATGCAGTGGAGAAGAATGAGATTCGGATTCCCCGCGTCGCGGACGACACCGACCGCATCCTCTATCTGGCCCAAAGTCGACATGCCGGTCGAGATGATTAGGGGCTTTCCCGTCTCGGCGACTTTCTTGATAAGCGGNNAATATCTCAATGCCTTGCTTTTTCGCATGGGCGAAAAGTTTCTCATGCTGTTTTTTGCTCAATTCAAGGCGCTTAAGCATGTTGAACGTTGATTCTTCGAGATCGATGAGTTCTTCCGCATAACGATTACCCTTTACTGCGCGCGAAACTCTTCCGCCCGCACTGTACGTCTGAAACTTTACGGCACTGCATCCGGCGTTCTTAGCCGCGTCAATAAGTTCAATCGCTAGTTTGAGACTGCCGTTATGGTTGAGTCCCGCTTCGGCAATGATGAACGCAGGGCTGTCCGAGGAAACAATGCACCTGCCGAGAGCAACTGATTGATTGAATTCAAAGGAAGTATTGTCTTTGACAAGCTCCCGTTCCTCTTCGCTTTCACCTCTCGCAAGACGCTCCGCGAGATCGGTCCCGCGAAGATAGAGCACTTGCAGATCGTCATAGCGGAAATCGCCGCTCGTCCCGAGAAGGTAGAGCTGTTTATATGCCCCAAGACGGCTCTTAACGTCGACAAGCTCCTGTTCGCTCCCGCGTAGCAAAAGCGGATACACGTACGGCAGTGAGATCACCATTGTATCTTCTATCTCTTCTTTTCTTGCGAGACCAACTGTAACGAGGTCTTTCACAACCCGTGCCGATATTCTTTTCTCATCGGTTTTGTCGAGCGTGTCCCCCTTGGTGTACGCGATCTCGCACGAAAGAACTGTTCTGTCTTTCGGGAATCCGAACGCGCAGAATTTCTTCTGCTCGCTCACGCGATGGAATAGAATATCCGGCGCATCATAATAGAGAAAATTGAACTTGTCCGGAATGGCCGTCTTTTTTTTAAGAGCTACAAACACCAGCTTCGCACCACGATATCTCAACTTGTTCTTAATGCCGAGATATGCGGCGAACGTCGGTATCGGTATCGTTGAAACGACCATGTCATTCCGCGAAACAACGACTTTTCTCTTCCCAAGAACGATTTTTTTGATGAGACCGTTCGAATGCTCGATACCGGTAACAGTAGCACCAAGCAAAAGTTTGCCGCCCGCTTTTTTGTACATCTGCGCCATGCGCTCCATCACAGCACCCGAACCGTATTTCCCCACGGCGCTCCACTGTCCCGCATGAAAGTGCTCGTCTTTCGTCCTGAATTTCACTCTTTTTGGCGCCCAGTTTGCGGTCATCTTATCGATTGAAACTCCCCACAATTTTTGCGGATACCGGATAAAGAAATATTCCATGAGTGTGGGACCGACTAATTCGCGCACGTATTCCGCATAGCTCCTCGCTTTAGCGAGCTTCGTCTCGTCGAGATGCGAGAGCTCGTGCATGATCTTTTTTCTCATATCCGTCGGGAATTTCTTTAGTGACTCGAATGAGAGCGGATAATCGAAATACTGATCGAATTTCTCGCCCTTCACGTTCTTACCCCAAAACTCATTCTTATGAAAAAGATCGCCATACTCTTTCTCCCATATCCTCTCCAGCTCTTTGTCCGGCGTGTGATAGATGTGCGGACCGTAATCCAGATTCTTGAACCCGCGCCACGCGAAGCTCCCCGCAAGTCCACCGACCTTACGTTCTTTTTCTATAAGGATCGTGTCAACACCAAGCTCCGCAAGCCGGAGTGCGGTCGCCAAACCGCTCATACCCGCTCCGAGTACGTATACCTGTCGACGATTTTTTGTCATAGCGTAAATCCGCCATCGACCGCAATATTTTGACCGGTGATATATCGAGCATCATCCGAACAAAGAAACGCGATAAGTCCCGTTAGATCCTCCGGCTCGGCCATTCTCCCAAGAGGTGTTTTTGCCTTGTANNAAATCAGGTGTCGCAATGCCGTATATTGATCCGAAATTTATTATACGGCCGCTCTTTCTCTTTATCATGTCGGCAGAAAAAACCTTGGAGCAAAGAATAGCGCCTTTGAGATTTACTGCGTACACTTTGTCGAGATCTTCTGTTGAGCGCGCCTCAAATGGCGTGTACACGCCGATGCCGGCGCAGTTGATGAGAATGTCGATAGGCCGCGCCAGCTTNNAGAGCAAGTGCAAGGCCACAGCTCTACCAATTTGGCCTAGAGCACCAGTAATGAAGACTGTCTTATCACTAAGGGCGTACGAATTCATGATGTCTGACCCTTATTCTTTACATTAAAAACGTCGAGAGTCAATACCCATCCCTATCGTACAGATACTCACGGTATCTTCCACTGCCCCCCTGCCATGGAGAAACGGCGCGGTAAATTTCTCTATACTTTTTATCAATAGGAAAATCCCGCGCCAGGACTTCAATGTGTCTTGGGGAATCTGGAAAGAGCAGGACATTGCTGTTTTGGTGGAATATGTATCGAGGTTTCCAGACGTTGTTTATTAATTCAAAGTAATCATCTACGGTTTCTTTGCTCATTTCCGAGAACGAGAGGCCGTTAAAAACAAGGTCCGCTTTTTGTATCATCCACCTTCGATTCGTGGGAACAAACACAATCGGAGCATCGGGCCATGTATCGATCGCCCATTGTACATTCAGTCCGACCTTCTTCAGAAAGTAGTACGCTACATACAGAGTTTCCGGCAGATCACAGTTTATGTATCTTACTTTGGCTCGCCGCGACAACTGAAGCGCCAATCCTCCGTACCCTCCGCCTATTTCGAGTACGATCTTCGGCGCGAGAGACTTTATTTTCAGAGCATAATAATCATGCCGCGGCTGGAATGGGGCGATACGCGTGCCGTCGACAATAATTCCGTGAGCTCTCCCCACATCCGGCATAGCGAGA
>DPYD01000053.1 GCA_003545515.1 Candidatus Kaiserbacteria bacterium
TTATAGACCTTCATCAAAACAGGCACGATGTTTCCTGCCATCGTTTTGGTCTGCGTATTGAATTGATTGACGAACTCACCGATATTGACACCAGCCGGACCTAAGACTGTACCGATGGGCGGCGCAGGAGTTGCCGCTCCCGCAGGAATTTGAAGCTTTATTACTTTTACAACTTGTTTTGCCATGATGTTGAAAATTCTAAATTCTAATCTCTAAATCCTAAATAAGCTCGAAGCTCTAAAATTAAAACTTCAAAAAGATTCGGATGCATTTGTTTATGATTTTGAATTTTTGTCATTGTGATTTGTTTCGAATTTCGTGCTTCGGATTTATACTCGTTGTACCTGGTCCGCTTCGAGTTCAACCGGCGTTTCGCGTCCGAACATCGGAACCAATACCTTAACCTTTCCGCGATCTTCGTCAATCTCCCCGACTTTCCCCTCCAAATCCTTGAATGGTCCGTCGACTATGATAACAGCGTCCCCTTCTGAAAGATCGATTGCATGCCGGACGACATCTCCTTCCATGCGTTTCAATATTTTTTCCGCCTCTTCCGGCAAAAGCGGGACCGCTTGATTTGCCGTTCCGACAAATCCCGTTACCTGCGGCGTGTTCCTAACGACGCTCCATGCATCATCTGCGGCTATCATATCCACCATCACGTATCCGGGAAATATCTTCTCCCGCGCCTCTGTGCGGCGGCCGTTCTTTATTTTTATTTTCTTCTCTGTCGGCACGACGACATTGAAAATCTTGTCTCTCATGCCGAAAGATTCTATGCGCTGTTTCAGGTTACGCGCGACGGCATCCTCATATCCAGAATAGGTGTGTATCGCATACCATTGCCGCTCTGTTCCGTATGTCTGCTTAGCCATAAATATTGTAGTGACGGGAAACTAACAAATTAACAATTCGGAATTCGGAGATTCTTATTCAGAAGTAGCGGGAGTAGAGGAGTCCAGTGTGTTACTCTCTATCGGCGTTGCCTCTGTGACGGGCAAATCGGGTAGAAATTCCGTATATGCGCTCTGCGGAAGGAACTCGATTACTCGCGCAAGGCCGGTCGTGAATACATAGTCTAGGAATCCCAAATAAACCGCGATGAGGAGCGAGAGTATTATAACGAGCACCGTGTAGATTATCGTCTGCATCTGCGTCGGCCACGATACGTGGCGCAGTTCTCCGCGAACGTCTTTGAGATATTGGAGGAAAGACATGGGAATAGTTCGTAGTTAGAAAACGCTAGTACGTAGTGAAATGCAAGCTATCAAGCCAATCTAAAAACCCCTCGCGGGGTTTAAAAAATAATACTCTTTTGGTTTCTGAAGTCAAGCCGCCGCGCCTCAGGGGCGCGGCGGCCAGTTTCCTCCCTTCCGCTTAGCGAGGGCACCTATTGCCCGAGAGAACATCGCGTGGGAGACGCGCAAACTAAGAAACTATCGCGCAATGGTGATACAGAAACTTATACCGCCTGCGTACTGTTCGGGGCGGGTAATAGGTGCCCGAGCGAGCGGCCTATCTTATTTCGTACGTCACACTCACATTTGAGATTATCTTATTTTCTCCGACGGGAATCTCCGGAGCTACAGCTTTTGATTCCATAGCCACCATCATATCTCCACCACGTCCGTAGGCATAAGGTACCGGATATCCGCCACCATTCTCACTGAAACCGATCACGCGCACGAGAGAGACACCGAGCTGATTTGCTAATTCCTCCGCCTTTTCGCGTGCTTGTTCGATTGCCTGCTGACGCGCATCGGATTCAAGTTTGTCCTGATCGTCGATAGTAAATGAAAGTCCGGAAACCGAAGAAACCCCGAGTGAGCCGACTCCGCTAAGTAGATCACCAGCTTTTTTGGTGTCGCGCACTTTCACGTTGAGAGTTTGGGATACTTGGAAACCTCTCAATACCTGCTGACCGCCAGGGCAGTAACCATCGCGACATGCAGTCTGGATGTAATCATATTGCGGATAGACGCTGTAATCGGCGGTCTTAATGTCTTTTTCTGCGACTCCTTCGTCCTTGAGATACGTAATAATCTCGTTAGACTTTTTTGTCGCAACCTCCTGCGCATCTTTCACTTCCTTTGCCTCTTCCTGAATAGTAACCGAGAAAGTCGCCGTGTCGGGAACAGCAAACACCTCTCCTTCGCCGGAAACCGAAATTGTGTTCGTCGCGGGAACACCGGTACCAATAAAACGAAGTCTTTTAAGTTCGCCAACGGTCGCAACAATGAGAAATATAGTCAAAACGCCGAGTGCGGCGGCGACAGCCATACGCGGATGACGTGTTGCTCCAATAATCTTATCTGCAGTCTGTTCATCCATAGTAGAGAGATTATTTATTAAGTACGAGTATTGTAGCACTTGTCAGACTATGACGTTCATACGAAAAAAATATTACAAGCGCAAATCGGTCTTCTGATATCGACTTATTACTCCTTCTTGGGCGATCGCCGGGAGTTGAACCCGAATCGAGAGCTCCACAAGCTCCAATGTTAACCGTTACACCACGATCGCCATCCTCTTAACAAGGAAGTTATATCAAATCGGTCACTGAAAAGCGAGGAAAATCAGCGAATTATCTCCTCAAGCTCCACGGATTCTGAAACATCAATGACCTTAAACGATGTTCTGCCAACAACTTGACCGTACGCTGTCAGAACATTTACGCGCCATGCTCCAGAGCGCGAGTTAGACGAAAGCGAGTAACCGCGATAACCGCCGCCGCGTCCACCCACTATCGGAAACTCGATCGTAGAAATAGTTATCCATTTCTTAGCCACTTCATCATAATGTTGCCATTCGTGATATATGGTCGTTCCAAGACCGGCAGGTGCGAATACAGAACTGAATACATACATCGATTCACCCTGCGTGCGGTGAAACACTCTCCCGAACGGCAGATACTCCCGATACCACTGTGCCGATTCGGCGAGCGCATAATAACTATCGCCCACTCGTACAACACGATGATACACACCGGCCTCCTTGAGTGAGAGCGGGAGCGGAGGTATTGCATTAGTGAAATATAAAATATTGATCGCAAGAAATATCGTCCCTGTGCTGTACGCGATACGGGTAAGATTTGCTACAACAAGCTCCGGCATCACGCGCCACATCGCACCCACATAAAATGCAATGAGTACAACGCTCGCCGTGCCACTTATGAGAAACATCGAAGGGCCGATGCGATTTAGTGCAAACGGAACAAGGAAAATGAGAAACCCAAAAATCGCGATGAAAAGAATGCCGACCTGAAACGAAAATTGCATATAGCGACGGCGAAATCGCTCGTTCCCGACGAGAAGCGCCGCAAGAATTGCAACGGATACCCAGCTCACCGCAATCGTCGCGCTTTCGCTGTAGAGCACGAAAAATCCGCTGAACATGCCTCCGAACGAAAATTGTACGATAACAGGGAAGAACTGTGCGACATGGAGCACGGGCGACCACCGTACACGCCCAGTGCTCACGAGGTTAAGCAAAAAGAGTCCCGCAACGGCGCACGTGAGATAAAGCGCAAGTGCTACGGTCGTCGCAAGAAGATCAATGGTGCGAAACAAAACATTGTCGGCGATGAATCCCGCAAGAAGCGAGAAAGGCGCCACACGACGCTCATACCATAAAATGAGCTCTTCGAGATTCTTCGGAAGGTAACGGCGAATCATTGGTTTTTATACTCTGGAGGTATCTCCTTAATCCCCGCTCGATAATTAACGAGACGCGTGAGTGCGTAAAACAGTGAAGAGAGGCGATTGGCGTACGCACGACTCGATTCGGAAATAATGCGCTCTCCCAACTCATGGAGCACGACGAGGCGACGCTCTGCGCGACGTGCGACGGCACGGGTAATATCAAGACGTGCTGAGAGCTCCGTGCCGCCGGGAACGAAGAACGTCTTTATTTCTGGCAACTCCTTCTCTACTGCATTGATAAGCGCGGAAATAGCTTCAACGCTCGCCTGTGGAACTGATTTTTGTGCTCCTGCGACTTCAGCTTGTATCGTAAATAGATGATTCTGCACATCGTGGAGAATTTCTCTGCATTGACGTCCCTCCACCAAAAAATCTTCCGGTGTCGCAACTTTGCACCAACCCGTCAGTGTATTCAGTTCATCAAGCTGACCGAGGCACTCAAAAATGGGCGACGATTTCGACACCCGCACGCCCTGCGGCGAATCGAAAAGTTTCGTCGTTCCCTTGTCGCCTTTGCCAGTAAATAACGTCATACACGCTCAATCATAGTCAGTGTGGAATTATACAACTCTGCTCGAACATTTTTTGAACGGAACTGACCGCCTCCGCTTCGCTCCGGCGGAACGCTCGGGCGCGGCGGAATTCCCCCCACACCCCCCTTCCGCCGCGCCCTCGCGGGAGGCCAGAATTTTTTCGCCGCCAATCATCTTATCCCTGTATCAAATAAAATCGTGTATTCAGATATTTCGCCCGCTATCACATTTACCAACTGCCCCTGAATTCCCGGACCCAATGGTTCTGCCCATGTGATGTAGTATTCTCCTGCCGGAAGTGATACCGAGAAACTGCCGTCTCTCTGGGTTGAAAATCTTGTGAACTCAACATTTCCCATGGCGTTTTGGACAATGAATTCCCCGAATATGGGTTTGTCGGCGCATTTCGGATTGGGCGGGTTTTTTACAACTGGGCATGTCGGACCGAGCAGTATCGTGCCGCTCACGCGGCCGATTCCTTCTGCAGTGATCCCCCTTACTATTTCGTCTACGGAAAGATTGTTGCCAAGTCGGCCGCGGATGTTATTAAACAGCGTTTCGTGTCCTTTCTCAATAATCATTTCTTCCGCGCTACTCATGCGTCCGGATTTTCTGCGTTCAAAATTAAGTTTGCCGTTCTCATACGCATATTTACCCTCTAGAGCTTCCACGCCGTCAAAATCCGCTTCCAAAAGCCCGGGGAACGCTTGCAGATAAATAGACGCACTAAAGCCCTCAATGGGCTGACCGATATTCTTTATTACGAAACCTTGAATGATTCCCGTAAATTGGGATACATCCGAAAAAACGCCATCTGTTTTCTCCGAAGCCCAATCGCAAATTACTTGTTGCGTGATTCGATTAAAAAATCGCGTGTCGGGTAATGGTATACGGAAGATTGTATAGGACTTCACAATCAGCGTATTTTCTTTTATTACTCCGTCTCCTTGTTTGTAAATAACCGCGCTCTTTCCGAGCCAAAGCGCGATCCGTTGGAGGGGATGGTCAAATTGTTGCCGTATGCTTGTTTGCACGCAACTTTTTTCTTCGGCAGTAAGCGAAATAACATCTTGCACTGTTAACTTTGGAATTGCGATGCCAATAAATAAAATTATTCCCAAAAAGGCAAGTATTAATATTTTGTGTGATTTTTTCATTTGATCAATTCTTATCAGAATCGTTTGGCAAATGTCTCAAATATGTTTTTGCCGATTCCGAGCAACCCTCAAAATCGGTTTCGGGTTCGTAGGGCAATACAAGATATCGATTTTGGAACGGCTCGTATTCGGTAAACCAAACTTTCACGATTCCTTTCTCGCGGTCAAGCGAGGAGTCATCGGTTTTCGGCATCGCAACAAATCCGCATAAAGTCCGCAGGGCTTCTTTGGAAAGATTGTGATAAAGCTGGACAGTGTTGTCATAGCTGAATATAAAGCCGCTTGCGGTAATGCCGACCTGAATAAACGGCGGCAAGTCCATTTCTAAACCATTTGGGACGGCAAATCTCTTGTCATTCCAGCGGAAAAAATAATTGGTGGCTACTCCTCCAGTCTTTCTTCCTGGAACGTACTCAAGCGTTGGCTCTATCCCCGTAAACTCGGGATACACTCTTTCCACAAATTGCCGTGCGACCGCTTCAAGCTTATCTACATATGTACCACCGAAATCTACGGGTGTTCGATGCAGCGCGACAACTCTGTTTGTGGTTCGGTCAACTTCAGAAATATTGTCTGTAGGAGTTCCTGTTTCCCTAAATTTAACTATGTGTTCTTCAACGATTCTATCGCCGCGCACATCGTCTATCCACTGAACAATTCCAAAATTCGCCGATCTTCCGTCCATATCAGCAACTTCAAAATTGAAAACCGCGCCGGATGTAATACCGGATAGTTCATTGGCGACATCAACAACCGCTTTCAATGCATTGGTGGCGCGATTCTCGACTATATCTTCTGTGTCTAATCTCGGCTGTACCAGAAGCGCATCGCCGCGTTGCCACCAGTAAATTCCTCCTACGACGACAACAAGAACAATCCCAATTACTATTTTTGTAGCATATTTTTTATTCATAGTTATTTCAATAGCTCATCAACGGAAACATCAAGCGCATTGGCGAGCTTTTCTAAAACAGCAATGGTGACATTTACCTTGCCACCCTCAATCGCGCTCATATAGCTTCTATCCATATCAAGCGCTCG